>JBNJEL010000080.1:0-8580 GCA_051745835.1 Bacillota bacterium | reverse complement strand
ATACCAAGGCTGATCAGCTGCACCCAATTCATCCACTGCTAAGTTACCAATATAAGCTTGATTAGGTCCATAATCAACTGCTGCTTTATAGTCACGTAAGAAGTTAGGCAGCTCTGATAAATAATCACTATCCGGATTCTTATCTCGCTCCATAGCTTGAGTTGAACCATGCTGCATTAAAGTATGCGGTGTATGAACTAAGATATAACTGCTCCCTTTGATCACAGGAGAAACCATTAATCTCCACCTCCAATTTACTCTTCTTCATCACCAAAGACAGTCTGACCATCAACCTCTGTCTGTAATGCTTCTAAAGCTTGCTCAATTATCTGACGTCTAATCTTCTTCTGCTCTTTAGGAGCTAGCTGCGGATTACCTAATGGGTGTGGAATTGCTATCGCAGGTACAATTCTATTAGCTCCTACAGTCTTCGAAATAGGTACTACTGTCGCCACATGAACTACCGGTAAGCCAGCTCTTTCAATCTCTTTTGCCATCGTTGCACCGCAACGAGTACAAGTTCCTCAGGTTGAGGTTAAGATAACCGCTTCAACCCCAGAATCTACTAATTTCTCAGCAATCTCTGTTGCATAAGCTTTAGCATTAGCTACTGCTGTACCGTTACCAACCGTTGAATAATAGCGATCATGTAATTCTCCAATTACTCCTTCCGACTCTAAATCCTGCAGCACATCTACTGGTAAGACACAGTTAGGATCTTGATTAGCATAGACTGGATCATAGCCACCGTGGGCTGTCTCGCCTACTTCATCAATTTGGTACTCACCATACTTAGAAGCACTAGAAGACTCAATATGATCTGGATTACCTCCTGGTACAATACCGCCAGAAGTCACTAGTGCTACCTTAGTACTACTCATATTATAAATAGCATCTACTGGCTCTACTAAGTCAAATTCAGGCATTGGATACTCAGTAGTAAACTCTTCTCCGTTTAATTTCTTAATTAACATCTTAACCGCTCGCGTAGAACCTCGTTCGTCCCTAAAGACATTCTTACGAATATCGCGCGGTAAGTATCCTTCTTCTTCAGGTCGCCCTAACTCTCCATCTTGAGCAATATAGCTTTCAATTAAAGTAATCATATTCGGTAGCGCTTCTCGCATCCCTGCTGCTGAATCAGCCGTCTCTACAATATAAGCATAATTATTATACATTTCATAACCTGGATTTTCAGGATACATCCCTGAAATCACTGGTAAATTAAATTCTTCACAAGCCAATTGGGCTACCCGTCCGCAAGCCATACCATATCGACCCGCATTAAAGGCTGGACCTGCCACTACGAGATCAGGATCAGCTTCACTTAACATCTCGCTAATTTCAGCTACTGCTTCTTCATCATGCTCATTAAAGTAAGAATCTCCACAGATAATTGTCTGTACTACTTCTGCCTGATCGCCTAACTGACCATTCAAGAAGTTGCCGGGACCAACTGCCCCCTCTTTCATCTGCGGTGGAATATCTGCCTTCTCTTCTCCACCAATCTGACCAAAGAACTGATTAATATAATGAACTATCCTTAACTTATCAGCCACACTATCTCCTCCTTAGACTACAAATTTAGTATCCACGAGCACTCAATTTATTAAACCCGAGCTCATTAGTCGCACCAATAATCGCCTGCAACTCAGTAGTAATGCTGCCATCTTCACTTAAACTACCATCAAATCCACCAGCAACCACATTGGCTGTCTCTTGATTACCGATCACCTTATCCATCGGCGGTAAAGTTACTAACTGATTAGCATTACCAGCGGTTACTACTGCATCAGCTCGTGAATCAGCATCTGCTAATGACTGTGAAGAGCCATCGCGTCCAGCATACTCATCAGTAGTAAGTACTGTCTTAATGCCCGCTTCTTCTAACTTAGTACAGTTCATAATTAAGTCAGCATCAGGATTACCGAAACCTTCTTGAGATACAATTGCTGCATCTAAACCTAACTGCTGAGCTAACTTAGCTGTATAATTAGAGGAGCGTTCTTTATCTCCTAACGTAACATTCTCATTAGTAATGATCGTTCCTACAAAATTATACTCACTGCCGTGGTGTTGATAGAGGTCTTCGATAATCGGATTATTCTGGTGAACATAAGTTGGGTTCTTATCACAAGCAGAGACACAGTTACCACTGACGATAGCACCGTCCATTACTTCCGTAGGTGAGATAAGTGTAGGTAATAACTGCTTAGCATCTACACCATAAACATAAGTATCATGTAGTAGTCCTTGACTCTGTAACATATAGACATAGCCTACGCGTGGTAAGTCTGGATATTGGGCAATAGCTTCGGGAAGTGAAGGATGTTCGAAAGTCTGGATCGTATCTGGCTCTAACTCTTGAGCAACTTTTCCGAGGTAAGTAGCTGCCTTAAAGCCAACCATCCGGATAATTTTCTCGTGCTCGTGCTGGGCTAAATCTTCTTCAACCTGACAATCAACTACAATATTATTTAGATTAGAGAATGGGGTATAATCAGCTCCTGGTCCCGACATATCAATAATCCCTTCCTGGAAGCCAACTATCTGCCCCGTAGTAACTACTGCTACACCATCTAAGGCATAAGTCGTTCCGGAACCTACTATCTCTTCATCAGCTATAATCCCTGGAAAGATACCTCCTGAACCTGAAACTTTAACTCGCGGTTCAATTACATCCTTGACCGGAATAATTCTCGTCTTATCCCCCGGCTTAGCTAAATCAATCTTGATATCAGTAATGCGGTCATCTTCACCGGCAACTAACTCTATCAACTCTTCCTTATTCACCTGTAATGTATCACCAACTACTTTGGTTTCAGAGCCAAACTCTACATCTGCAATCTTAATCTTTCCTAATTCTAACTTCATTAGCTCTCCTCCCTTCAATTAGGCAATAATCTCTTGAATCTGTTCTTCAATCTCTTCTAGAGTTAAGTCATCACCACTTAAGTGAGCTACCTTCTCACCATCTACATAAAAGACCATTGATGGAAGACCAATCACCTGTTGACTCATTGCTAAACGACGGTTACCCTTAATATTTAATTTAGCAAACTTCATATCTGAGCCGTACTTTTCAGCTAACTCTTCTACACCAGGCATCAATTCTAAGCAGTGTTCACAACCTTCACCCCAGTAATCTACCATCACCGGCTGATCAGCTTCCAATACTTCTTCTTCATAATTCTCCTTATCTACTTCTATCATCTCTTTAACCCCCTTAAGATTATTAAGCTTAGATTAAATCCTCAATCTCACTTAGTTCTGGTTGTTCTAGCTTAGCCACAACCTCCGTACCGCTTACCTTGAGTATTGTTGGAATCTCTGTTACCTGATAGCGATTAGCTATTCTAGTATTCTTATACATATCGACCTTCACTAACTTAACTCCATTAGCTTTTAAATTCAATCCTTCTAATTGATTAATCACTTCCATACTTGCTTGATTTGTTGGACTCCAAAAGACAACTAATACATCTTCTTCGGCTGCAATTACATTCTCCTGCCAGTACTCTTCCTCTTCAATATAACCACCTGCTGCCATCGCAGCTACTGCACCATCACTAGCAGCGGTGACTACCTGTCGTAAGAACTTCTCTCTAACATCTCCGGCTGCATAAACTCCCGGCAGATTAGTCTCTAACTTATCATCAGTCTTAATATAATTCCCCTCAGTTAACTCTACTTGATCAGCTACAAAATCTGTTCTAGGCACTCGCCCAATAAAGATAAAGATTCCATCGCAGCTAAGATCAGTAGTTTCACCACTCTTAATATTCTTAATTACTGCTGTATCGACTAATCCTTCTCCCTTAACCTCCTCTAAAGTAGAGTTCCAAACAAATTCAATTTTATCATTCTGATAAGCACGCTCCTGTAGTATCTTCTCGGCATCCATTACGCCCTCTTCATGAATAACAATTACTGTAACTTTGCTAGCAAACTTAGTTAAATAGATTGCCTCTTCGATAGCTGAATTTCCATTACCTACTACCACTACCTCTAAATCTACAAAGAAGTCAGCATCACAAGTAGCACAGTAAGAAACACCTTTACCCTTAAACTCCTCTTCACCCGTAACACCTAACTTACGTGGATCAGCTCCTGTAGCTAGAACAACACTTTTAGCTTGATATTCAGTGCCATCTTTAGTAATAACAGTCTTATGAAAGCCATCTACTGATAACTTAGCTACCTCTCCTTTGGCAAACTGAGTCCCAAACTCTTCAGCCTGCTTACGAAAACGAGCCATTAATTCTGGTGCACTAGCCTCTAAATTACCAGGATAATTCTCCATCTCTTCATAATTTCTTAACTGCCCTCCAGTACGGCTCTTCTTCTCTAAGACTAAAGTATCAAGTTTTGACCGCGAAGCATATAAAGCAGCAGATAGCCCAGCTGGGCCACCACCTACTATTAACACATCAGACTTCTCCATAACATACCCTCCCCATCACTCTAATCATCACAACAAACAGTATCTCTTCTGATAAACAAGGAGGAGTAATCCCCCCCTTGTTTTAATCTTCAAATTGGCAGTACATTTCACGATACTTCTTAACTTCTTCGACAATCTCATCTACTTCTAAGACCATCTCCATCATACTGATCTGTTCTTCGTAGACATCTTCATCCACTTCATCTTTAACTTCTGGTTCGAAGATATGATATACTCTGAGCCCTAACTGGACTCCCGCTAATGGACCTGCAAAAGTAGGATCACCATTGGTAACAGTTTCAGCAGCTAAACCGGAAGCTTCCGCTTCAGCACCGCCTAAGATAACTACTACATTCTCTGCACCATGTTCTTCAGTAATTTCTTGGATCCTCTTTTGATTCTCCAGGTCCATAGCACCTGCAGCTGTTCACACAAAACATTCAGTAGAACCAAAAACTACTTCTGCGCCGGCAGTATCGATACACTCTTCGATCGCTGGAGCCGGGATTCCATCACGATCGCCAACAATTACTACTTTCTTATCTTCTAACATCTTATCTACCTCCTTAACTGATTTAATAAACAGACTAAACATTACAAACTTATAATAAAATTACTTATTTTCAAAATAAACCAATCTAGTTATATCATTCACAATATAGATAAAGACCAATTAGATAAAATAAAGTTAATAACTAAAATCATTTATAATCTCTACTTAATCTAGAATATTACTTAAAGACAATAATTATTCTAAAGCACTACTTATAAAGTTATAATCTAAAAGGATATAATCTTCTAACTGTTGTCGGTCTAACCCACTCTCACTAAGCTGTAATTCTAACTTATGAATGCTATTCTCTAACATCTCTAAGTGCGAAGAGTTAACCTTGTTTGTTTGAGATTGAGTCATCAGCACTGATCTGACTGGTGATGACATCAAATTTAAACTTGGTGGTAAGGGATGGCTAACTAACTCATGTCCGTGATGTAATAAATCTCTAACTCTCGTCAAAACCTCTACTACTTCTCCTTCAATCCATCTAACTTGCTGATACTCCTTGGCTACCTTAGGGTTGTTGCTGATAATAATCTGTCCCAGCTGACTCCCCCCTCTCATCATTCGAAAACTAAATTAATCTCTTGTGATTTTTTGAACTTTTTGCTTAAAAATAAAAGCTATAACTTTCACAAAAGTATTAAAAACCATTAATTTACTTTCACCACTTTTATAGTAACACAGAGCCTATTTATTGTCAATAGTTTTCTGAATATTATGAAAACTATAACTAAAAATTATATTAAAAATAAGTTTAATTAATGAACTCTGGACCTTGATACTTTTTTTAAGTTTGTTGAAATACAAGACTTTTCAATTTTTAAAAGAATAGTTTAGCCGCAGATTGATATAGATTAACACAAATTAGAGTACTTCTTCATTCCATTCAGGACGAGTAGCTAAAAGAACTAAAATTCCTATATAAATATAAAAACCTGCTAGTTATCTCTAAAAGATAACCAGCAAGCTTTAATTAATCTCCTTCAACCTCACACTGTGGACAAGATTGCTGACCATTTCTCTGACCATGTCTACCTCGAGTGCTTAATTCAGATCCACACTTAGAACAACGCGGTCGAAAGCGATAATTACCACCTTCAAACTTAATTGCTTTTCCAGCAATTAAAGCTTCTGTAACCTTCTTCCGTGCTTTAGTTAAGACTCGCTGAAAGGTCGGTCGTGAAACTTCCATTCTTTCTGATGCTTCCTGTTGTGTTAAACCTACTCTATCTTTAAGACGAATCGCCTCTACTTCTTCAATCGTTAAGCTAACCTCTTCTAAATTACACTTTGGAATACCAGCTGGTTTAAAAAATTTAACTTCTGGAATCTGCTCAACACGTCTTTTTTTAGGAGGTCGTCCCATTACCATCAGCTCCATTTAAATTATTATCTTTATAATTAATTATATCATACCAGTAATAAATATCAATTCTGACGTTCTATTAAAGATCAATCCACCATCATCTATTTACTAATAGCACAATATTTCATCTCTATAATTATTAAAGCCCTACTGCTTGCAATTAACAGTAGGGCTAAAAGTAGTTCACTTTACTCTTGGTTTTCATCTGCTAAAGTCTCTAGTCGATTCTCGATCGCTTCTAGTTCATCCTGTAAAGCTTTTTTCTCCTGTTTTAAATATGCTGCTTCATCTTGTGCAGTCTGTGGTCTAACATTAGCTTGGCGTTGAGTAGCAAACACTCTATTTCTAGCTCTCATTCCTCTACCGCGACCTAATCCACGACCTGAAGCAGCCCCTCTTCGACGTCCTCTTGCTAAGCCCTGTCTTGGTCTACCATTAGCATAACCAGGAACATCAAAACCAGCACAATAACCTGCTGCACGACCTGTCTGAGGGCCTAAACCTTCTGGACCAGTTCCATCTCCTCTAGGCATTACTATCCCTCCTTAATTTTAGATTTAGTCTATAAAGTCTACCTTCTATTTCTACCGCGACCACCCTTTCTACCTTGACCGTTCTTTCTACCACGTCCATCTTGCTGAGCTTTACGCCCTTTACGATCACCATTACCACATGGACCTAAACCTCTGCCAGTCTTAGATCCTAAACCTTCAGGCCCACTTCCATCTCGATTAGGCATATCTATCACCCCTTTAAGTTATGAACATTTACTCTTTTCACTTATTATTATAGACTTTTTATGAACATATGTCAAGAAAAGATTAAAATTTTTTCTGAAATTATCCATTATGATATAATTACTAATTAATAAAACTACTTCCACCTAAATCTAACTAAAAATAGAACTCCTGCACCCTAAAATTTAAGGTACAGGAATTCAGTCCCACATTACTTATCAATATAAGTTGCTACATCCAAAAATTTACTTCCCATCTCTGATTCAGGCGCATCTAAAACAACAGGATTACCGCTATCACTACGCTCTCTTATGCTAGTTAACAATGGTAATTCAGTTAATAATTTACTATCTAACTCTTTAGCTAACTTCTTTCCTCCGCCTTGACCAAAAATATAATCTTTAGTACCACAATCAGGACATTGATAGTAAGACATATTCTCTATAACTCCTAAAATATTACGATCTAACTTATCTGCCATCTTACCAATTCGCCCTGCTACATTAGTTGCTACTGACTGCGGAGTAGTTACCACTAACAATTCAGCATGCTCTAAACGCTGCATTACATTAAGCGGCATATCTCCTGTACCTGGTGGTAGATCAAATAATAGATAATCTAATTCCTGCCAATGTACTTCAGTCATAAATTGTTCTAAGGTTCCGGCTAATAGAGGAGCTCGCCAGATAATTGCATCATCTTCATTAGTTAAAGCTCCCATTGACATTACTTTAATACCATCACGCTCAGGCGGATGAAGTTCCTTTTCTGTAGCAGGTTTAGGTTTATCTTCTACACCTAAAATTCTTGTTACACTAAAACCTCTAATATCAGCATCAATAACTCCTACTTTATTACCTAATTCACTCAAAGCAGCAGCTAAATTAACTGTAATAGTAGATTTCCCAACTCCACCTTTACCGCTAGCTACAGCTATTAGCCCTTTATTTACTACACCATGTTCTAATTTAAATTTATCATCTTCAATCTGATACATTAACCTTCCACTCCTTCACTCAACTTAACAGTTACGATGGTCATGGTCGTGATCACAAATATCAGCTTCAGGATCTAATTCCCCAGCTAGATACCCTTCTAAAGTCTTATCTACTGTACCTTTTGCTCCAGTAACTGTTTTAATACTATGTTCATCAAAGATATCCTTAGCTTTACGTCCCATTCCACCAGCTATGATAACATCTACTCCTAAATCATTTAGATAACGCGGTAAAAATCCTGGCTTATGACCTGGATTTTCAACTACCTCTTCTTCAATAATCTCTTTTCCTTCTGCTTCAACAATTGTATATTCCGGACATCTACCAAAGTGCTGTGCTACCTTACTTTCTTCTGTAGCAACTGCTATCTTCTTCATTAATTAGCCTCCTTTAATTTAGACTTAATATTTTTCCACAGCTGATTAAGCGCTACAGCTCTGATGATTCTTTTCTGCTTTCAACCACTAACTTACCTT
>JBNJEL010000079.1:0-8603 GCA_051745835.1 Bacillota bacterium | reverse complement strand
ACTATGGAATCTTTATTTAGTTCAACTTCATTTTACAATTAAGCGTAGAAAATCACTTAGAAAATTATTTGAAAAATGTTTAAATAATTTGCTTATAGAATATGGAGAAACCGAAGAAAATTTAGATTACTATGATTGTATTATTGATTTTATGTGTGAACAAAAAATTGATGTAAGAGATTTCAAAAGATTTATTAACTCTGTTATAAGTTTGGTATTTAATGGGTCAAGTTATTTAAACAAAAGAGATATGATGATTATTGAGTATATACGTTTATATAATTTACCCTTATATCAAGAAATATACCAGAATAGGGTTTATTTTATTTCTCATGATAAGAGAAAGGATATAGAGACATATGCTATGTCATTTAGAAAAAAAGAATTTAATAGTAAAGCTAAGAATTTTTTGATGAACTATTTTTAAATAAAAACCACTCTGATTATATAGATATTTTAGCTGAGATTTTCCCTTATGTTGATAAATATAAGAATAATAAGGATTTAGAATATGATGGTTTATATATTCCAGATGGGTCGTATTCAGATATTGTAAAAAACAAAAGAATATGTAGTGCTAAATATTTTGATCTATACTTTACTAATACGGAAAATGATTTTGTTTTAATAGGAGAACTTATTGAAAGCTTTGTAGATGACTTAAACCAAACAGAAGATTTTAATAGTAGGATGGAAGTATTTAATACACTTTTGAATTCTATCCATTTTTCTTATCATAAAGAAACCTTTGAAAGGTTTGAATTTTATATTGAAGATTTAAAAAAAGATGTGTTATTAGATTTAGTTACTATTTTATTTGATGAAATTTATGAAATTGATGATTCTCGTGCTTTTATGGCTCTTACTGCACGATCGAGAGTTGAAGTTATAATTTGGGAATTGCTTCAAAAAATAACTGATAATCAGTATAATGAATTTTTAAATAGCATAAAAAACAAGTATGGGAAAATAGAAATTATTAGTAGTATATTATATTGGTTTAAAAATGATAGAGAAAGAAAGAATATAGAAGGAAGAAAAGAAGAAATGCAATCATTATATGAGGAAATGGGTAATACTATCATTGAGAATAATATAAATATATATGATGATTTATATTATCACCCTAAAAATGTATGGGGGCTTGGTAGGCTTTATGAAGAAAATCAGAAAAAATTCAAGGAATATATTAAGAGAGTTGTAGATGAAGAAAATATATTTAAGCTTATTTATGATTGTATTACAGTATCATATGGGACAGAATATAGGTATTCAATTAGAAAAGAAAATTTAGAAAATCTAATTACGGAAGAAAAAATTGATAATATATTAGAAAATACTGAGCCATCTACAGAAGATCAACAATTTATTTTTGATGTATATAAAACGTATAAAACTGATTCAACTAACTCATTTGGAGAAGAAGATATAATTACTGAAAGATTAAAAGATTTGAATCCTTAAATTTAGTAAGAATAAATATAATTTAGATTGATAAAAAAATGCAGATGAGAAATGACCGACCAACTTCACTTAACAGCAGGTTAGCGACATCCTATTTGTGAGCATAAATGGAAGTAGGGATGACTTATGCTAGACTTGTTGGTTTAATTAGAAGTTAGGATCATTAATAGGGACGTTGTATGTCCAGCTTTGCTGGACATATCCAATGGGTGTAAGTTCCATTAGAGTAAAAGTTAAAGCTCTATAGCTGAATGGCAATGTTAATAGGAAACTTTGAACATTGAAGTCCATTGACAAATATACCTATAGGGTATCGAGCAAGTATGCAGACCATAACATCAGTGAAGGCACACAGTAGCTTCGAAAGGAGTAAATTTTGTGATTGGTTCTTTATTGTCTGGGGCAGGACAGAATATTCAAATGAATACCTAAATTACAATAGCAAACCAAAAAGGAGGTAGACTAATGAGTAGCAAGGAGTATTTTGATAGAGTAGCTAATGACTGGGATAGTATGAGATCATCCTTTTTTTCAACTAAGGTGAGAGAAAAAGCTTATGAGATAGCTGGTCTACAAGAGAAGAAGATAGCAGCTGATATTGGAGCAGGTACCGGATTTATAACTGAGGGCTTACTTGAAAGAGGAATTAAAGTGATAGCTGTAGACCAATCTTCTAAGATGCTTAATATAATTAACGATAAATTTAAAAGCAAGGGTAATCTTGAGTGTCGTCAAGGAGATGCTAAAAAATTACCTTTAAAAGATAAGTCAGTCGATTATGTTTTTGCTAATATGTTTCTGCATCATGTTGAATATCCTAAAGATACTATCAAAGAGATGACTAGAATATTGAAAGAGGGAGGAAGGTTAGTAATTACTGACCTGGATAAGCATGATTTTGAATTTTTGCAACAAGAACATAATGATAAATGGTTAGGGTTTGAGAGAGAACAGATAAGTAAGTGGTTTAAAGAAGTTGGGCTAAAAGATGTTATAATAGATTGTACAGGTAGTGATTGTCAAGCGGAAGCAAATTTAAAATCGGAAGTAGCTAATATTAGTATCTTCGTTGCTGCAGGTAAAAAATAAATGTCATAGAAACAACTATATATTCTTTCCTCCCACATCTCCTGGCAATTACCAGGGGCTTTTTAATAATAGTTAAATATTACATGTATAAATCCACTATTACCAGGCAATAATGATAATAGAAAGCATAATTTGGTAATAAGTGGGAGGGGTTGTCTTGGGAAATAAAGTAGATATTTCAGGAGTTAATACATCAGAACTACCGGTGTTAACTAATCAAGAGATGAGAAAGTTATTTAAGAAGATGCAGGCGGGAGATAGACATGCTCGTCAGACAATAGTTGGCGGTAACTTACGATTAGTACTTAGTGTACTACAGCGGTTTAATAATCGCGGTGAACCGATTGATGATCTATTTCAGGTAGGTTGTATCGGCTTGATGAAAGCAATCGATAACTTCGATCTAAGTCGAAATGTTAAGTTCTCTACTTATGCTGTACCGATGATAATTGGTGAGATTAGGCGCCACTTACGAGATCATAATCCTATTCGCGTCAGTAGGTCTTTACGCGATACAGCTTATAAAGCCTTACAAATTAAAGAGAGCCTGGAGAATAAAAAATCCGAAGAACCGACTTTAACTGAAATAGCACAAGAGTTAGGGATTCCGCGTGAAGATATAGTCCAAGCCCTAGATGCTATTCAAGATCCAATTTCACTTTTTGAACCGATCTATCAAGATGGTGGTGATCCAATCTATGTTATGGATCAAGTTAGTGATGAGGATAGTGAAAATGAGAGCTGGTTAGAAGGAATTGCTGTTCGCGAAGCCTTACGCCAATTAGAAGAACGCGAGAAGCTAATCTTAAGTAAACGTTTCTATAAAGGTCAGACTCAAATGGAAGTTGCTGATAGTATCGGAATCTCTCAAGCCCAAGTCTCTCGGTTAGAGAAAGCAGCGCTGGAGAATCTTAAGCAGTATGTTAGTGAGGAAGATTAAGATGAGACGGATTAGATTAATCTTAATTACAGTAGCTGCTTTGGTAATTTTAATCGGTTTTGCTGCTCAGACAGCGGTAGAGTTAACTCCAACATCTTCAAGAGATTCTTATAATCCCGATAACCTATTACGTTTACATGTGATTGCTAACAGTAACTCTCTAACAGATCAACGTCTTAAGCGGAATATTAGAGATCAGATTATTCAAGAGACCGAAGGATTATTTAGTGATCTAAGTAATGCGCAAAAGGCGCAGGAAGTCGTAGAGGATAATTTAGATTATATTAGACAGGTAGTTAAAGATAAATTAGAAGAACAGGGGCGCGATTATCAGGTTCAGCTTAAATTAGGTAACTTTGATTTTCCTAAGCGCACTTATGGCAATCTAACTCTACCGGCTGGTAACTACCAAGCATTAAGAGTTGTCTTAGGGTCAGGTAGAGGTCAGAACTGGTGGTGTGTACTCTTTCCTCCCTTCTGTTATATTGATGCAGTTGACCAACAGAAAGATCAGTCCACTAATAAAGCTAAGTCAGAAGAAGTAGAGGTTGTAGTTAAGTCTAAGTTAGTAGAATATCTGCAGGATAATTCTCAGTTAGCAGACCAACAGCAGAGATTAAAAGAAACTCTACGTGCTTCGGTAGTTGATTTAAATAATCTGGTCGATAACTTAATTAAAGAGTAATAATTATACATCTTTAAAGCTCCTAATTAGGAGCTTTATTTTTATGGAGTCACATATTTAATCTTGAGGACATATATATAGTAATAGCTGTTTTTAGTCAGGAGGGAAAGTAATGTTAAAGACTTCGGAATTAAGAAAGAAAGAGGTTATCAGTGTTGATGGTCAGCGGTTAGGATTAATTAAAGATATAGAGTTAGATCTAAATCAAGGTAAGATTAAATCGGTAGTAGTACCGGGAGAGCGTAAGTTATTTGGTGTTTTATCAAGTCCTAATGATGTAGTAATTGATTGGGGGCAAATCCAAAAGATCGGTGAAGATGTAATCTTAGTTAATTTAGAAGGATTAACTAATTTTGAAGATGAATTTCAAGACTTTAATTAGTTAAATTTACATATTTTAGATTAGGTTTTCTATAGTATAATAACGGACAAGTAATAATTAACTCTATTGAAAAACAGGAGTTAACCTGATTGTAGTGAAGTAATGTATTACAGAAAAGTTAGTAAGGAGTGGGATATATGTTTAAGTTGGTAGCTCAAGATAGTGTGCAGTACTATATTATAGAAGAGTTTTGTGATTTAGATATGGTAGATCATGCTTATTCCACTAGAGTTGGTGGAGTAAGTCAGGGGGGATTAGCGGAATTAAATTTAGGTTTTGATCCTGCCGACCAACGGGAACATGTAGTAGAGAATCGGCGCCGGATTTGTCAGATATTAGGAATTGATCATCGTAAACTAGTGGCTCAAGAGCAGACTCATTCGGATAATATCGAAATAGTGACTAAAGATGATTGTGGACGCGGAGCTTTAACTAAACAGACTGAGATTAAGAATACTGATGCTTTAATTACTAATCAGCGTCAAGTACCATTGATGGCGTTTGGTGCTGATTGCGTACCGCTTTTAATGTTAGATCCTCAACAGGAAGTAATTGCTGTCTGTCACGGTGGCTGGCGGGGTACGGTAAAAAAGATTGCTCAACAGACTGTTCAACAGATGAGAGATGAGTTTGCTGTACAGCCTAAGAACTTATTAGTGGGGATTGGCCCTTCGATTGGGCCTTGCTGTTATGAGGTTGATGAGCAGGTGATTAAACCTTTACAACAGGCTTTTATTGATTGGCAAGACTTAGTTACAGCAAAAGGAGCAGGTAAGTGGCAGTTGAACTTATGGCAGGCTAATAGTCAACAATTACAGGAGTTAGGTGTCCTCAAAGAGAATATTATAATTAGTGGTGCATGTACTGCTTGTAATCCTAATTATCTTTACTCCTATCGTGCTGCGGATGATAAGACAGGACGGTTGGCAACTTTGATCCAATTAAAATAATTAATGAGGTGGTAGAGTGAGTAAGCAGAAAATTTTAGTAGTTGATGATGAAGAGAATATAGTAGAATTAGTGGAGTTTAATCTTAAGCAGGCTGGTTATGAGGTAGTAGTTACTTATGATGGTCAGTCTGCTTTAGATTTACTGGAGAAAGAAGATATAGATCTACTGATCTTAGATTTGATGTTACCTGAAGTTGATGGATTAGATGTCTGTCGTCACATCAGAAATGATCAAGAGCTTAATGAATTGCCAATTATTATGTTAACTGCTAAAGAGAAAGAGGTTGACCGTGTATTAGGTCTTGAGTTAGGAGCAGATGACTATATTACTAAGCCTTTTAGTCCGCGTGAATTAACTGCTAGAGTCAAAGCTATTTTACGTAGGACAAGCTTTTCTAGCAATAAACAAGATCAGGAGCTTATTCAAGTAGGTAGGATAGTGATTGATCTTAATAAGTATGAGGTGCAGTTAGCTGGAACGGAAGTAGACTTGACACCGAAAGAGTTTGAACTGTTAAAAATTTTGGTTAATAATGCTGGTAGAGTTTTGACCCGTGATTTTTTGCTCCAGGAGATTTGGGGCTATGATTATAATGGTGATACGCGGACAGTTGATGTTCACATTCGACGTACTAGGCAGAAATTAAAGGATTATCTTAATAGTGATATACAGTATATTGAGACGGTTAGAGGAGTCGGCTATCGATTTAAGGAGTTGGACTAATTATGTTTACCAGTATTCGTAGTAAGATTATGGCATTATGGCTCATATTGATTATTACTGTACTGCTTTTTTCAGGCTTTACACTCCAAAGAAGAATGAGAGAACACTTAATTGAGCGAATAGAGAATAACTTAACTAAAGAAGCAAGACTTGTTAGAGATCTAATTAAGGATGAGGTAACGATCAATAATTATGATATAGAAGTGATTGAGAGATTACTTAATAAATATAGTAATGATATTGATGCTCGAATTACAATTATTAGAGCTGACGGAAAAGTATTGGGTGATTCTGAAGAGAATCCGCGTCAGATGCCTAATCATCTTAATCGACCAGAGATTCAAGAAGCACTGCAATCAGATCGCGGGATTTCTACGCGTTATAGTAAAACTTTACAGCAGAAGATGAAGTATGTAGCATTACCGATTACTAAAGAAGTAGGCGAGGTGGGAGTAGTACGTCTGGCGATTTCTCTAACCCAGATTCGCAATCTATTATTTGATATCTTCTGGCGGCTTTCTTCGACAGGATTAGTAGCTATCTTTCTTTCATTAATTTTAGGATTAAAACTAATTAAGCGGATTACTAATCCAATTGAGCGGATGACTGAAGTAGCGAGTAGGATGGCAGAGGGTTCTTTAGATGAACGACTTAACTTTAATTATAAAGATGAGTTGGGACGTTTAAGTCGAGCATTTAATAATATGGCTGATGAGTTAGAAGCAAAAATTAATGAGATTTCGCAGAAGAAGAAGCGGATCGAAGCAATTGTAACAGGTATGGGTGACGGCTTAATTGCTGTTGACCAAAGTGGACGTGTGATTCTCTTTAATCCAGCGGCGGAGTATCTGTTTCAGATTAATGAGCAGAAAACGCTAGATAAATCAGTCTTAGAGGTTACGCGTAATCATAAGTTACATCAGATTTTGATGTCGGCTGTAGAAGAGGATCAGGATCGAACTGAAGAGATTGAAACAATCTATCCTGAGCAGAAGAATATTCGAGTCCATGTAACTCCAATTCAAAGTAAGGAGGATGGTCAAGAAGGTGCTGTTGCTGTACTGCGTGATATAACAGAGGTTAGAAAATTAGAGCAGATGCGTACGGAATTTGTTGGTAATGTCTCACATGAACTTAAGACGCCGTTAACTTCAATTAAAGGATATGTGGAGACGCTATTAGTTGAAGATGATCTTGAGCCGAGTATTTTGGATAACTTCTTAGAGATTATTAAAGATGAAGCAGATCGATTAGAGCAGTTAATTACTGATTTATTGGATCTATCACAGTTAGAATCAAATGTTAGTGCTTTAGATCAAGGGAATACTGTTGATTTAAATCAGGTAGTAGAGAAAGTGCTTACCACCATAGTACCTAAAGCTGACAGTAAACAGATTGACTTAAAAGTGGATACTCCGGCGCAGATAAGTCCGGTTCGCGGTAATCGTAGTCAGATTGAACGGCTCTATATTAACTTAGTAGATAATGCTATTAAGTATACCCCTGAAGGTGGTCAAGTGCAGGTTAAGATTTACGAAGAGCAGGATAAGGTTTGGACGAAGATTATTGATGATGGAATTGGGATTCCAGAGGAGGATTTAGCGCGAATCTTTGAAAGGTTCTATCGTGTTGATAAGACTAGATCTCGTAAGTTAGGTGGGACAGGCTTAGGATTGTCGATTGTGAAGCATATTTTAGAGAATCATCAAGGAGAGATTGAAGTAGAGAGCGAAGTCGATGAAGGTACTAAATTCACCTTCTACTTGCTTAAAGCTGATTAAGTAAGAGATAAGTTGATTTAGTTTAAGTTATAATTTAAGGAAAAAATTGCTAAAAATATTCCTGGTTTAACTGATGATAAGTTAGATGGAGCTAATATTTTTACTGGTCAACTAAAAAAGAAGTTATCACGAGGTTCAGTTAGTAGATTATTTATAGTATCTTTAATCATGAAGAGTTTGACTTAATCGTGGATGTACCAACAGTTTCAGTTTGGAACTTCTCAATGGGAACTGAGTTAAACTTACGTTTACCACCGCAAAATATTCACTTAATTAATTAAACTTCCAGGTATCTTAACCTGGAAGTTTTGTAGTTGAAAATAAATAATCAGCAGTTGCCTCAATAGACTCCTGCTGATCAGAAAAGAGGGAAAGGGGAGAGGGAAAAATCTTATCTGTGTGAATGTTATTTCATTCACAATAAAATTATACTATACTTTTGGTGCTTTGTAAATGATTTCACTAAAAAAATTAGCTTATTTTTAACCAAATTGCCCTAACTTAATAATTTATTGACCTAAATTTAATATTTAGTTAATTATTTAGTAAGAATAGAGTGTTATATTACATTTAACATCATAGTAGGGG
>JBNJEL010000078.1:0-8663 GCA_051745835.1 Bacillota bacterium | reverse complement strand
GAGCAAGCAGACTATACCTCTAGCCTACTTGCTCCTTGAGTTACATCTATTTAATTATAGTAATTAACTAATTACTAACCATGAATTGCTTGACCCATACTATCTTCAGCAGCTTCAAATACAGCCTCCGCTAAAGTAGGATGAGCATGAATAGTATCAGCTAAATCTTCAATCTTAAGCTCATTCTTCACCGCTAAGGTTAATTCATGAATTAGATCAGAAGCATGCGGTCCTATAATATGTCCGCCAATAATAGTGTCATCTTCGGCATTAACAACAATTTTAACTAAACCTTGGGTCTCATTTAAAGTTACTGCTTTACCATTACCTTTGAAGTCAAACTTACCAACTCTAACTTCAATACCTTCTTCCTCCGCTTCTTCCTTATTCATACCTACACTAGCAACCTCTGGATGAGTAAAGATAGTATTAGGAACTACATTATAATCCATCTCTTTTCTATTACCCATAATGTTTTCAGCTGCTACAATTCCTTGTTTAGAAGCTACATGAGCTAACTGAATTTTGTCAGTTACATCACCAATAGCATAAATGCCGTCAATCTCAGTCTCTAAATACTCATTAACAGGAATTGCACCTTGGTCAGTCTCTAAACCAATTGCATCTAAATTTAAGCCTTCAGTATAAGGCTGTCTACCAATAGCAACTAATGCCATATCAGCATCTATATCTTTATCATCAGCTAAACTAGCCTTAATTCCTTCCTCAGTCGGTACTATCTCTTCAATCTCAGCTTCAGTCTTAACTCTAATTCGTGCTCGACGGAAGGCGCGAGCTAAGTTTTGACTAATCTCTTCATCTTCTGGTGGTAATAAGCGAGGCATAACATCAACTACTGTCACTTCTACACCTAAAGTAGCAAAGATAGAAGCAAACTCACAACCAATTACTCCAGCTCCTACAATCAATAAGCTCTCCGGCAGTTCATCTAAGCTAAGTAACTCCTTACTAGTAACTATCTTCTCACCATCATAATTGAAATCAGGAATTACAATTGGCTTAGAACCAGTAGCAATAATAATATTTTCTCCCTTAACTTCTTCAACATCTGAACTGCCCTCGATGGCTAAAATATCTTCAGATTTAAAGGAAGCTGTACCTGTTACTAAATCAATCTCATTATTCTTCACTAAATATTGAACGCCTTTAACTAACTGTTTAACTTTGCGATCCTTATTCTTAACCATATTAGGCCAATTAATCTCATAATCGTCAACTTCTACTCCAAAGCGACGCCCTTCATCAATATGACGAACTACATCACAACTAGCTGTTAAAGCTTTAGTTGGGATACAACCCCAATTTAAGCAAGTACCTCCTAACTCTTCCTTCTCAACTAAACATACATCCGCTCCTAACTGTGCTGCTTTAATAGCGGCAACATATCCTCCAGGTCCACCGCCAACTACTACTACATCATACTCCTTCATTCTAAATCCTCCCCCTCTATTCTAAGTTTATCTTCAATGATAACTTTAAATTATTCTACACTTAACACTTCAAGACTTAATCTTAAATTCCTGCTTATAATCTCTTTTATGCCAAATTATAACCTTTGCTCTAACTTATCTCTTAATTTCTCCATTGATTGAAAGCGGCTCCACTGATTGAAAGAAGGATGAGGAATCCCTTCAATTATCTCTAAATTATCAATTAATTCTATCTCATCCTCGATCAGATCTAAATAACTAGCTGCTAACTTACCACAAGGAATTAGATACTCTAACTTATCGAGTTCTTGTAAAGTAGACACTAAACGCTCCTTAAAATCTGCTAAAATAATTTCTTTAAGCTGATTCCAGGCTTGATTTCTATGTTGCTGACTATCATAATTCACTCGTAGCTTTTCTAAAATAGAAACTATCCTTCTATCACCAGTACTTAAATCATAATTCTGTAAACCGCTCTCCTGCATTGGAGCTGGCGAAACATTAAGTAGACTAAACTTCGTTAATCCTTCCTGGTCATGCTTAGGCTGACCTACTAACTTACCAAAAGCTTTAGGATTACTAGATTGATAAATAAACTTCGTCATCTCCCGCCCTGAACTACCAGCGACAGGATAACCATACTTCATCTCTTGGGTATGAGGTGATTCTAAAATAAATAAAAAGATTGATTCTGGATTAATTACATCTGAAATAGCATACTGATCTAAGTAATCTTGAGCTAGCTTATCCAATTCTTCTTCCATCAAGTATTCCTCCCTAATTAGCACCTAATCTACTACTTTATTATAACATTTAATTAAACCTACTTCTAAACTCTGCAACATCTGTAATTGGTTGTTGACAAGCAAAGTTTTCACAGATATAAGCAGTAGTTCGCTCGTTAGCTCTCTTTTGCTCAGCAATAAAAGGAATTAAATCAGTTAATTGATTACGCTGTTGGGGATTATTAAAGGCTACTACGGTAAAGGGAGTAAACTGTTGTTTGATAATCTCTAACATCTGTTGAGTACTCTCTTCTTCCTTAATACCTGCAATTATTACTTCCTGTCCTTTATTTTGAGCAAAGATCCAAGCAGATAAGAAGTAAGCATACCCCGTCGGATTCTTAGCTACCTGAGTACCAAAGTATTCAAACTGACTACGTGCCTTCTTCTCTAATTGAGTATCACCAGTCAAGCGTGCTAAACGTAATAGATTTAAGGTAGCTACAGAATTACCAGAAGGCATTGCCCCATCATGGATCTCTTTTGGTCTAGTCAATAACTCTTCACTATCAGCACCGTAAAAGTAAAAACCACCTGCTTCTTCATCCCAAAAATAATCTAGGAGGTCTTCATTTAATTCTAGGGCTAACTGTAAATAATCAACTGTAAAAGTAGTCTCATAGAGCTCAATTAATCCCCAAATTAAAAAAGCGTAATCATCTAAATAACCTAAATAATCAGCCTGACCATCACGATATCTAGCCAATAATCGCCCATCATCACGTCGTAAATTATCCGTAATAAACTCTACTGCTTCTGTAGCTAACTGCTCTAAACTATTATCTTGTAAAACTCTAGCTCCTATTGCCAAAGCAGCAATCATTAATCCATTCCAAGAGGTTAAAATCTTATCATCCTTATGAGGATGTACCCGCTTATCACGCACCGCAAATAACTTATCACGTTCATCCTTAAACTCTTCCTTTAAAATTAACTTATCAGTAGCAGTATCAATTAAGTTAGGTATACTTTTCCCCGCAAAATTACCATCAGCTGTAATATTATAAGCAGCGCAGAAGTTAGAACCTTCCTCTTCACCTAACACTTCTTTTACTTCCTGAGGACTCCATAGATAGAACTTACCTTCTTCTCCTTCTGAATCAGCATCTTCTGCCGAAAAGAAACCACCTTGCTTTGCAGTCATATCACGTTCTACATAACTAAATATCTCTTGAGCAACCTCAGCATAAGTATCCTTGCCCAGCACTTGATAGCCTTCTAAATAAACTATTGCCAATAAAGCATTATCGTATAACATCTTCTCAAAGTGAGGCACTAACCACTTACGGTCAGTCGAATATCTACTAAAACCATAACCTAAATGATCATAGATACCACCTTGGTGCATGCTATCTAATGTCTGCTCGACTAATTCTAACACCTCTTCATCCTGATTACTCTTCCAAAAGCGTAATAGAAACATCAACACATGAGCCATCGGAAATTTAGGAGCAGTACCAAACCCGCCATACTCTTCATCACAATTACGTTTAAAGTCAGTTACAGCCTGCTGAACTAACTGATGCAGCTTAGCTACCGAGCTTCCTTCTTTATTTTGAGTTGATTGAGTTAACTTAGTTATTAGCTCTTCGCTTCTATTTAATAGTGATTGCCGATCAGTTACCCACGCTTCTTGCACTCCCTTTAAGACTTCAATTAAACCAGTCTGCTGACCACGCGACTCTTTAGGAAAATAAGTGCCAGCAAAAAACGGCTTCTGGTCAGGAGTCATAATAATTGTTAAGGGCCAACCTCCTCTTCCAGTTAACATCTGACAGACCTTCATATAAATACTATCAATATCCGGTCGCTCTTCACGATCTACTTTAATAGCAACAAAGTTTTGATTTAAAATAGCAGCAACCTCTTCATCTTCGAAAGATTCTCGCTCCATTACATGACACCAATGACAAGTAGAATAACCAATCGATAGAAAGATAGGTTTATCCTCTTGTTGAGCTTTCTGAAAAGCTTCTTTAGACCAAGGATACCAATCTACTGGATTATAAACATGCTGTAATAAGTAGGGACTCTTCTCTTCAGTTAAATGATTACCTTCTTTATTTGGAGTAGTCACCTTTACTATACCTCCTTTAAAGATATCAAGAGGCTAGTTAAATGCATCAACTAGCCTCTTGATAAGCAGTTAGTTACTAACCTTCCTGATTTTTCTGACCAGTCATCTGCTGCTCAGTCTTATATTGCGGCTCTTCTTGCTCAACATAATTAACTCGATTTCTTAAGTTACTAATCACAGTATTTAATTGTTGAGCATCCTGCTGAAACATCTTCTGGGCTTGTTGATCATCAGTCGCCTGAGCAAACTGTTCATAATCTGACTTTGCTCCTTCTAAAGAAGTTAATGTTTGGTGTAGACTCTTTCCAACAGTCATTAATTATCACACCTCCAATTTAAGTCTCTATCAGTAGTATGGAGGAATTAAAATTAAAATAAACTAGAAATTATTTCATTCCTTTAATTTATACCACAACAGTCCCACCCACTCATGAAGTGCTGCTAAGGAATTATATAAGGACTTTTGATTAGGCAAATAAGATACTAAACCTACTTCACTCTCTAATTTATAGCCGGCTGGTGCTGGTAATAACTGAGCTTGCCAATGCTGTTTAAACGAGAAGAGAGCTCGAGACATATGAGTAGCATTAGTCACTAACACAATCTGTTCATAATCTAGCTTTTGTAATAAAGACGTAGTATTCACCGCATTCTGCCACGTATTATTAGATTCATCTTCTAAAATAATCTTACTCTTACTTACTCCTAGTTCTAATAAAGCATCACGCATCACTTCAGCTTCCGTACTATCAAACTTAGAATCATTAGAGTTAATTAATGGTTTGCCACCGCTAACTACTATGGGCCACCCTTCACTTTGATGAACCCGCCAAGCAGTATAAAGCCGTCTTAAAGTCTGAGTTCCTACTTCAACACCACGCGGAGTTCCTCTAACAACTCCACCACCTAATACTACTATCGCACTCTTATAATTATCATATAAAGTCATTTGTCTTTTTTCTAAAGGAATAAATCCCTCTTCTAAAGGCTTTACTAGTAATAATTCACCACAATAAGAACTAAGAAGATACAACAATAAAGCTACAATAAATAAACTGCGATAGATATACTTTTTGCGATTAATCTTATAATAACCATACTTATCAATAGCGATACCTAACAAAATAGAAATACTAAATAAGATTAGAACAAAAACTCCTGGAGGCAATATTAATTTAGAAATCAACTTAACTAATAATAATTTCATCTAATTTTACCACCCTCAATTAATAAAGTAAGAAACTTAATCTCTCTACTTTAATTAATAATCTTATAATTGATATTGATAAATTATTTCCTTAGAATCTAAAGCTACAATTTTAATTAATCTATCATCAATTAAAGCACAAGTAGGCACGGCAGGTTCTTGTTTAGGTAAAGCCACGCTACCTGGATTTAATAAAATTACTCCTTCCTGTTCTTTAATCAAAGGTTTATGAGTATGTCCAAAAATTAAGATATCAGCTCCGAACCGTTTAGCAAATTTAACTCTTTTAGCTGTAGAATCATGTTGATAGCCATGGTAGATAACTATCTTAAGCTGATTATCGACTACCACTGAGTATTCAGATAAAGGATAAGGAAGAACCCAATCATCTACTGTAGCATCAACATTACCTTTAACTGCTAATAAATCGCCTTCAAATTGATTTAACTGTTCAACTAAACTGCTTGTATCATAACCATCCGGCAGTGGATTACGAGCTCCGTGGTATAAGATATCTCCTGCATGTAAAATCATATCTATCTCGTCAAAATAACTTACTGCTTGCTGCCAAGCTGTTAAACTACCATGAGTATCACTAATTACACCTAGTTTCATTAATTACTCACCCCTTATTAGCTATTTTCAATAAAAATCCTAAGTTTAATAAGATTAACTATAATTATTCCTATTAAATCTAATTATAACATAAAATTATACATTTTTTAATTAAATTTCTGCGCTTACAAAATTTAATTTAATACTACCGACTACTACTATCCCTATTAATTTTATCTAAAATTATAACAATAAATTAAAAAAGCAACCCAATTAATAATATTATAGGTTACTTTTTAATCACTTAATCTATTTAATTATCAATTGCAGATTAAAAAATATGTCTAAACTCTTTAATTAATAACTCATCTTCTCGCTTTTGATGATAAGCTAGATATAACTTACGACTAATTAACATATCGGAAATTTTAATACTCTGTACTCGTCCATTAGCAACAGCTTTACGAGCGGCTAATTCAGATACAAAAGAGATTCCTAGTCCTGATTCTACTGCTGAAATTATCGCTTCCGTGCTGCCAAACTGTACACCGATATTTAAATCTCGTTTATTAACTCCTATATCTTGTAATCCTTTTAACATGGCTTTACGAGTACCAGAACCTTCTTCTCTAATTAACATTCTCTCCTCTACTAAATCTTCTACAGTTACTTGGGTTTTACTAGTCAATTGATGACCCAACGGTAAAATTAATACTAAATGATCTTCTATTACAGGTACTACATTAAACTGTATATCTGTTGGTTTAGAACCAACAATAATCAAATCAAGGTTACGTTCTTTTAATTGACTAATTACCTCAGCACTATCTTCTACTTTAATTGTAGCTTCAACTTCGGGAAACTTTTTATAAAATTTAGATAATAAATCTGGAAGTAAATATTCGGAAGGAATAGTACTCGCTCCTATATTAAGATGTCCAAAAGTTTCTCCCTTCACTTGACGAACCTTTAACTTAGCCTGTTTCCACTCACTTAATATTCTCTTAGCATGACGATAAACTACTTTTCCTGATGGCGTTAACTTAATAGCTCCATCTTGGCGCATCACTAAATCAGTATCAAATTTATCTTCTAATGACTTAATCTGCATACTAACTGCCGGTTGAGTTAACTTCAAATCATCAGCTACAGCAGAAAAACTTCCTTTCTCTATTAATTTAACTAACATCTTTAATGTTTTTAGCTTCATAAGCTCTACCTCCTATCCTATTATATTATTAATTACTTTCTAAGTGAAGCAATTAAACGATTAGGATCTAGTAATATATCAAGTCCATCACATATATTATTAATTAATAAATCTGAATTCAATAAACTCTCTATCGCCAAACCTTCTGCTCCTATTAAAGCAATTCCTAAACTAGCTCTTTTTAACATTAAAGAATCATTATTACCATTTCCTATAGCAATCACAGATTCAGCACCTAATTTTTCAATAAAGTTAACTTTATCTGCTGTGCCATTCTCAGAGTTTACAATCACAATCTCAGCTGGTAAATCTTTAAAGTTAGCTTCGACAGTTCCAAAAGTATCAGCTGTTAAAACATATATATTAAGTTCATCTGCTAAATCTTCTATTCTACTCTTAACTCCTTTAATTAATGAACCTCCACAAGCTAAAGTTCCATTATAATCTAATACTAAATTATTAACTGTTAATGATTTAAAATTAGGTATTTTACACTTTAACAATTACAGTCCTCCTCTCATTCTTAATTAATAATTTCTATTAAATACTAAAAAAAGATAGAGAAAATTCTCTATCTTTATAATTGGTGTTATTTTATTTTATTTAATCTAAAATAGACTTCAGAGTATCTTTAACTTTTTCAGGCTGAATTGGCTTAACAATAAAGTCACGAGCTCCTGCTTCTAAAGCATCTACTACCATTGGCTTCTGCCCCATAGCACTACACATAATAATTTTAGCATCTGGATCAATATCAAGAATTGATTTAGTAGCTTCTATACCATCCATATCCGGCATTGTAATATCCATCGTAACTAAATCAGGTTTAACTTCTTTATACATTTCAATAGCTTCCTGCCCATTCTCAGCCTCGCCTAATACTTCATAACCATTTTCCTCCACTAGCTGACTTAACATAGTCCTCATAAACTGAGCATCGTCAACAATTAATACTCCTTTAGCCATTTATAAGCTCCCCCTATATTACAAATTGATCCTATTTATATGTATACTATGTATTATTATACTACAGAATAAAAAAATATGAAAGAGTTATTCTAATTTTTTCTAATCTAATATAAAAATGGTCGGAGCGAAAGGATTTGAACCTTCGACCCCCTGGTCCCAAACCAGGTGCGCTAGCCAAACTGCGCCACGCTCCGATGAATAATGTCAGCTATTAAGTTATTTTATGGAGCGGGAAACCGGACTCGAACCGGCGACACCCAGCTTGGAAGGCTGGTGCTCTAGCCAACTGAGCTATTCCCGCTTAAACAAATAATTAATTTGGTTGCGGGGATCGGATTCGAACCGATGACCTCCGGGTTATGAGCCCGACGAGCTACCAGACTGCTCTACCCCGCGTCAATTTTTATAT
>JBNJEL010000077.1:0-8705 GCA_051745835.1 Bacillota bacterium | reverse complement strand
GATCAATAATCCACCCGAAGTTTGCGGATCAAATAAGATATCCTCTTTAGCTTCTGTTAGCTGATCAGTAATAGTAACCTGCTCACTGATATAATCTTGGTTACGATAAGCACCACCAGGTACTAATCCCATCTCAGCCCACTCTACTACATTAGGCAGTAGTGGAATCTGAGAAAATTCAAGCTTAGCTTGCACTTCACTAGCTGATACCATCTCCCACAGATGTCCTAAGAGTCCAAACCCGGTTACATCTGTCGCAGCATTAACTCCTACTTCTTGCATTACTTCTGCAGCTTCTTTGTTCAGAGTAATCATTGCTGCAATTGCTGGATTATCAACTTCTCCTGCACTTAAACCACCGCTAATAGCAGTTACGCTAATACCAATCCCCAGCGGCTTAGTAAGCACCAACTTATCACCGGGCTGAGCGCCAGCATTAGCTACCAAACGATCAGGATGGACTAGACCACTAGCTGAAAGACCATACTTAGTACTCTCATCTTCAATAGTATGTCCTCCCGCTAAAATAGCACCTGCTTCTTTGACCTTTTTTGCTCCTCCTTGTAATATCTGCTCCAAAATCTCTGGCGCTAAATCACTAGGAAAGCCGACAATATTTAGAGCACTAACTGCCTCTCCCCCCATCGCATAGATATCACTTAAAGCATTAGCTGCTGCTATCTGACCAAATAAGTAGGGCTCTTCTACTACTGGGGTAAAGAAATCTAACGACTGAATCAATGCCTGTTCTTCATTCAGCTTAATTACTGATGCATCATCCGATGTACTTAAACCGACTAACTCCCGTTCATCGGTTACTACTGGTACGGATCGCAAAACTTGCGATAAGGTCTCAGGACCTATTTTTGCTGCTCATCCGCCGCCAGCTGTTAATTGACATGATTTCTTCTCTGACATAATATCCCACCTCTTTAAACTGTAACTACTGAAGCTGAATTAAGTGTCTCTACAATAGTGTACATATTCGATACCTCTCCTACAGCTAACTCATCTTTAAGATCATAATAATCTAAACAGGTTCCACAAGAGAGGATCTCTACTCCTGCATCTTCTAAGGTCTTTAGATTATCAATAACTTCCTGATTTAATGTCGGCAGTTTAACTCCTTCGTTGATAAAGATGATTGCTTTAGGCGCTGGAGCTACTTCAGTTAAAGTATAAGTAAATCCTTTAATTAAAATTTCACCTAACTCCTCAGCTCCGCTTCCTAACTGATCCGAACGAATGAAGTAAACCTTATCATTATCATCATCAGCACCATTTGTAAGTGGTGCTCCCTCTTCTTGTGGGGCAAAAGTTAACTGAAAATTATCATCTACCTCTAACACCTCTACCTCACAATCCATCTTAGTAGCTAACTTCTCTAAGTTCTTACAAGCAGTCTGATTATCAACTAACGTAATGACCTCTTCGCCTTCATTTAGAGCATTCTTAGTCTTAATTACCGGTTGAGGACAGTCCAAACCACGCGCATCAATCTTAATCATCTATCGTACCTCCTATTATCAAATATTATCTTAACCAGACTTGATTAAATTATATATAACCTATCTTTACCAGTCAACTCAAGAATAGCCCAGATTTAAAAAAGTAACCACCTTAAATTAATAAGATGGCTACTAAATAATCCTAATCTAACATCTCGATAAATGCTTGAATTCGCGTCTTTAGTTGTCCTACATCACTATCACTAAAGTCACTTTCAATCTGAGTAACTGGAATTCCTTCTTCCTTTAGTGCTTGCGCTACCTTCTGATATTCCATATCATAGGTCTGACAGAACTCTAAATTAGCATATACCACACCATCAACGTCATAATCTTTAGCTAACCGCAAGACATCATCTACTCGATCATTATTAGGAGTAAAGCAAGCACAATTAATACCCATGGCTCGCTGGGATAAATTATCTAACTGCTCACTTAAGTTAGCTCCATCTTCAGCAACCTTCTCTTCAAAGTAACGAGTACCAGTACAGGTTTCTTCACAGACTACAACTCCTCCGCTAGTCTCAATTAAATTATGTATCTTCCAGTAAGGAAGTGGCATCGGTGTTCCGGCAATTAAGATACGCGGAGTGCCCGGTTTAGCTACCCCTTCTTTTGCTGCAATTCGCTCCTCTAACTCATCACATAGTGTTGATACTTTCTCAACAAAGCGCTCTATATCATCAAAGAAGGCTAACTGAGTAATTAATAGAGCATCTTTACCGCTAATTGGTACTGGATCTGCTTGACGTGTCTCATACAGCCGCTGTAATACTGCGCGTTTTTGATTATTTAAAGCGATAGCATCTGCTAAATCTTGACTATCAATCTTGCGTCCAGCCTCTTCTTCTACCCGTTCCTTAAAGCGTTCAACCTCCGAGCGCCATAACTGCTGACTAGCTTCTGATTTACGCTGCGGTAGTTCCATCACATAAGTAGGAATCAGATCATCTAATACTTCCCAAGCCTTCTTCTTACCATCACAGGTTGTCTCACCGACTACAAAATCTGAAACCTCAAAGTAAGGACAGATGCGATCTAACTTAAAGCCTACTGATGCCTTAATTAGTGGACAGATATCACGTGGTAGTACCTCTTCACCACTAGAGACTGGATATTCAGCTCCAGCACAGAGACCAATACTACTACCTCCTGCTGCTAAGACTAATTCATCCGGCACAAAAACACAGAAAGAAGAAACAACCGGATTACCTGCCTCTTTTTCCTCAACTAACTCTTTAACCCGCAAGTGATGAACTTCACTCATCACAAAATTAAAGTACTCCATTGCCTCCGGACGATTCTCTTGATTAATAAATAGTTCTTCATAAAGTCCGGGAAGTGGTTCTAAAAATTCATCATGTTTATCTAGATCCATTCCTAGCTCCTGCCACATTGCTCGATAATCTGTTTCAGTCATTAACTTTGCCCCCTCTAATTATTTAGCTAATAAAGCCGCACCTAAAGCTCCCACAATCTGTGGATCATCAGATATTAATAACTGAGTATCTAAAGCTCTCTCTAAAGCTTGTACAACACCGCCATTCTTAGCTACTCCACCTGTCATTGCTAGCGGTGGAGTTAGCCTTACTCGCTCGGCTTGACTCATAACCTTATTAACTACTGAATTACATAAGCCAGCTACTATCTCCTCTTGACTTACTCCCTGGTGGATATGACTAATTACCTCTGATTCAGCAAAGACAGTACAGATACTACTTAATTTAATTCCATCTTCAGCTTCTTGAGCTAGACTACCCATCTCAGTTAATGGAACCTCTAAAGTCTCAGCCATAACTTCTAAAAATTTTCCGGTTCCTGCAGCACATTTATCATTCATTGCAAAATCAATTACTTGTCCCTGATCATCTAACTTAATTACTTTACTATCCTGACCTCCGATATCTATCAAACCTGCTATCTCTGGAAAAAGAAAGTGTGCCCCGCGAGCGTGACAAGTAATTTCTGTAACATTACGGTCAGCAAACTCTACATTCCCCCGCCCATAACCAGTAGCTACAATAGAGACTATATCCTCTTGATCAATCCCCAACTGAGAAAGTAACTCCTCTAAAGTACGATAAGCATTCTCCTGACTCTCTATTCCTGATTTCTTGACAACCGTTGCCCAGAGATTATTCGTTTGATCAATAATTACTCCCTTACAGGTTCTCGACCCTACATCTATTCCTGCATAGTAGCGACCAATCCTACTTCACCTCCTACAGAGTTATTAATTAGCACTTAATATCATAAATTACTGTCAATAGTAGTAAAAAATCTTAATCTAATTATATATAAATTAATCTTATTAGTCAAATAAATATGATTAACCAAACAATAAAAAAACAACTACCTCTCGATAGTTGTCGTAAGTTTAAGAATATGCTATTGATTATAGAGCCACTGGTAACGATAATAAGTCTGCATTACTTGTTCTACATAATCTTTCGTCTCATTAAAAGGAATCTGATCAGAATCCTGATGCTTACCGCTCCATTCATCTGACTTTAACCATTGATTAACATTACCTTGTCCACCATTATAAGCTGCAATTACTAATATCAAATCATCATCAAATATTTTTTTCAAGTGAGCTAGATACCAACAACCAAACTTAATATTTAATTCAGCTTGGTAGAGATCTTCTTCAGTAAAGTCTTCAACTCCTAACCTATCAGCTATCCACTGACCAGTCTGGGGCATTATCTGCATCAAACCTCGAGCCCCTCGATGAGAAGTAGCTCGACGATCAAACTTACTCTCAATCTTAATAATAGCTGCTAATAAGTAAGGATCCAGATCATACTCAGCAGCATAAGCAAAGATTAAATCTTGATAGTAAAGCGGATAAAAAAATCGCAAGATCTGTTGATAATTAACTATTCCAATTACTCCAACCATCAGACAGAAGATTAGTACTAAATAGATATGTAACTCTCTAAATTTGATAAACAACGTCTATAACCACTCCTTAATCTCGCTCCTTTGATATTTATTAACTTACTTAAGCTGCAATTTAATCTGCTGCAATAGATTGATTACTTTTCTCTCTAGCTCCTCTTTACTACCCTCGTTAGAAATAACTCTATCAGCCAGTTCTTTCTTCTTAACTAACGACATCTGTGCTGCTATCTTCTTTTCTGCTAACTGGCGACTGATCTTATCGCGAGCAATCAACCGCTCTAACTGTGTAGATTTACTAACATAAACTACCCAGATCTCATCAAATAATGTAGTTAAATCCGTTTCAAATAGTAGCGGAATATCAACAACTATAATCTCCTCACCATCACTTTCTAAATTAGCAATTTGTTCCTTGAGCTCAGTAATAATTACCGGATGAGTAATCTCCTCTAACTTCTCTTTAGCTTCTGGATTATTAAAGATTATCTTGCCTAATCTCTTACGATCTAACTGCTGCTTGGTTAATAATACTTCTTCGCCAAAATAATCTACTATCTCTTCTCCTACCTCACTATCGAGCTTAACTACTTCCCGAGCAATCTCATCTACATCAATAACTGCTACTCCTAACTTAGCTAGCAGCTGACTCACTGTACTTTTGCCGCTAGCTATTCCTCCGGTTAATCCAATTAACACCACTAATCTAACTCCTTTATTATTATAATTAATCAACTACTAATTAGTCTATGTAATTCTACTAAATTAAAGTAGTTTAATAACTCCCAATATAATCAATAACAGTCCTGGTAATAAGGTGATGCGATAATCAAATCGTTCTAGATTAAATTTACTACCTAAGCTAAGTCCTACAGATAGACAGCCAAAGATAACAACCCCTGCTAATAAAGCTGTTATTAAAGGCGCAAAACCAGTCATCGCTGCCCCAATTCCTGCTCCAAAAGCATCTACCGCTAAAGCAAAGCCTAAAAAAAGTGCCTCTTGTTGACTAATTACACCTGAATAATCAAAATCAGCTCGAACAGGCTCTTTAAGAATCTTGATTACTATCCCCAACGATTCTATCTCTAAATCTAACAGCTGATAAGATAGAGAAGAATTAGTAATTAAGATCTCACTACCCTCCAATGATTCTTCGACAATAATCTGTTTTAAAGCCTGATAGAGCACAGATAATCCAACAATAATTAACATTCCACCGCCTAATAGCTCAGCCAATTTAAAAGATAAAAAAGCAGTCAATAAATCGCCAAATAACATTGAAGCTAATACAGAAAGTGCTGAAGTAAGTCCAATAATTAGTAGTGAAGTAAGCGGCAGCTTAATCTCTCTTAAACCGTACGTAATCCCAACTGCTAAACCATCTAAACTAATAGCCAACACAAAGATAATAAGTGATATTATCTCCACAGAACTTCCTCCCTCCATATACTATTACAGTAATCAGTATATGGAGTAAAAGAGTTTCTGTGACTCTCTAATATAAGTTATACCCCTTGCTCATCTATAACCCCCTTAGGATCTACATGAACTAAGACTTCCTGGACGTTATCACTCCAATCTTTAACACGCTTTTTAACCTCAACTGCTACTTCATGTCCTTCAGTAACTGATAATTGATCATCAACTATAATTCTAACATCTACGCAGTAATTAGGTCCATGAGTTCTAATCTTTAAATTCTGTAAATCTAATACTTGATCTGTGGTACGAATAATCTCTTCTATCTCACGCTGCAACTCTTCATCAGGGGCAGCATCCATTAATTGATTAGCAGCTTCTTTAAAGATCTCCACCCCTGCTTTAAGCACAAACAGACCAACCACTAGACCAGCTAACGGATCTAAAATAGGATAACCTAACTGAGCACCTGCTGCTCCTAATAAAGCTGCAATAGAAGAAAAAGCATCTGTTCTATGATGTACTGCATCAGCAATAAGCGCTTGATTATTAACCTCGGTACCTACTTGATAAGTATAGCGATACATCCACTCCTTAAGTAAGATTGAAGCTCCAGCTGTCCAGAGTACTATCTTACTAGGAATTTGAATATCCCCTTGAATTATAGCACCTACAGTCTCTTTAAGAATTCCCAAACCACCAATAATCAAAAGAACTCCTAGCACTTTAGTGGCTATTGACTCTGCCTTACCGTGTCCATAAGGATGTTCTTCGTCCGGCGGAGTATTAGCAATCTTATTCCCAATCATCACGGTCACTGTCGAAATAGCATCCGAAGCCGAATGAAAACCGTCAGCTAAAAGACCTTGACTGTGAAAGATAATTCCCACTGTAATCTTAGCGCCCGCCATTATCAAATTACTGATTAAAGTAATAATACTTACTCGCTGGCTAGCTTGATATCTCAAATCAGCTGCCATCTAATCAACTCCCTTGTTATTAAATTTAAAAATAACCTGTAGAACCAGATTATAGTGATTCCACAGGTTATTATAACCTAGTAAGATTAGGCATTTATCCTATAATTAAATTATTAATCTACCTTATATTATATAATAATTGCTAGTAATTGTTAACCGGTATAATTAAGCTCCACTAATCGCTAACTGCTGCACCCGGAAGGTAGGAGTAGCATAAGCACCAATCATCGGATTAAACTCTAAATCATCACCAATCAGATCAATATTCTGTAAGAAATCAATCAGATTTCCTGCAATCGTAATCTCACTAACCGGCTCAACTAATTTACCATCTCTAATCCAACGACCAGTAGCTCCCACAGAGAAGTCACCAGAGATTGGATTAGCACCGCCGGTCACTAGACCAGAGACCTTCATTACATAAAAGCCGTCTTCAACTGATTCTAATACTTGATCAGCTGATTGATCACCTGGAGCTAAATAGAAGTTACTTGGTGCTACCCCAGGTATTCCCCGATAAGAACCACGACTAGCATTACCGGTTGACTCTGCCTGAGCTTGGTTAGCGGTATAGGTATCGAATAAGAAGTTCTCTAACTTACCATCCTTAATTAGCTCTGTCTTCGAAGTTGCTACTCCTTCACCATCAAAGGGAGCAGTAGCTAATCCATTCTCTAACAAACCATTATCTATAATATTAACTTCAGGCGCTGCTACCTCTTCTCCTAACTTATCAGCAAAGAGCGATCTACCTTTCTGTACTGCTTCAGCGGTTAATGCTTTAGCTAAGACATACATAAACATTGTCCCTACTTTCGGAGGAAAGACTACTGGCGCTTCTTGGCTTTGAACTGGCTGACCGCCTAGTAGACTAACTGCATTCTCAGCTGCTTCCCCACCAGTCTGAACAGGAGTTAAATCAGCTAGAGAGTCGCCATAGGTAATTGCCATCCCAGTCTCTGCTTTTTCATCTTCGCGAGCAATCACATAAAGATAAGCATAACATTGGTTCTGACGATAGCTCTCATCAAATCCTTTCGAATTAACAATTCTAATCTCAACTTCACTATCACCATACCCAACCGTATCAACAGCATCTATCCGCTGGTCATAATCTAAAGCTGTCTCTTCTAACTCTAAAGCTAATTCAATCTTATCTTCTAATTCACTTTCCGCTAATTGAGTATTATACAGATCTAACTCCTCTAACTCATCATTAAGCTCAGGTAGAGTACGATACTGATCAGTACTGGCTACTTTAGCATTATCAATTGCTTCTTCTAATGTCCGCTCTAGTGCTTCATCAGTAAAGTTAGCAGTATAAGCAAAGCCCATCTGCTGCTCAATAAAGACTCTAATACCTAATCCTTTCGCCTTAGCTGACTTAAGCGACTCTACCTCACCTTGATAGACCTTAAGATTATTCTCGCTAGACTCTTCATAATATAGTTCAACCTCATCCGCACCTAACTCTTCTGCCTGCTTGATAATTGCTGTTAAATCGAGCTCACTATTCATCTTAACCCTCCTCTCTTTCTGTACCACCGACAGTTAATTCATCAATTAAGAGCGTCGGCTGTCCTACGGCGGCAGGAATACTCTGACCTTCTTTACCGCACATACCCGGCGCATGCTCTAAGTCATTACCAACCATAGAGATTCGATTTAAACTCTGCGGACCATTGCCAACTAATGTTGCCCCGCGCACCGGTTCAGTAACCTCACCATTCTCAATTAAGTATCCTTCGGCAACAGTAAAGGTAAAGTCTCCGGTAGCTGGTTCAACCTGTCCCCCGCTTAAACTCTTAGCATAGAGCCCGCGGTCTACTGCACCAATTATCTCATCAGGCTCTGACTTACCCGGCGCAATAAAGGTATTAGTCATTCGCGG
>JBNJEL010000076.1:0-9471 GCA_051745835.1 Bacillota bacterium | reverse complement strand
TTGATTCGCTTAGGATTAACTAATTGATTATTAACCTGGATAAAAGAGTTTTTTATCTTTAACTGATCAAATCCTAATAGCTTACCTAAGTAGATAATCAAAGGAAATAAGTAAGCAATAACTATCCTAATCGGTAGATAGAAGAATTTAATCGGTTCTCGTTTCTGTAAGATAATAATTATACCGATCACACCTAAAGTAACGACCACTACAAATAAAGTAATAACTGTTCCTAAAGCTAATAAGACAATCCGACTAATACTATTTAACCCTGATAAGTTTAGATACCAAACACCACTTACTATACTGCCCAGTAAGCCTAAAGCTAATACCAACAAGCCTAAAAAGAGCTTCTTATCCTCTATTTTCTCTTCCACTGTTAACACCTAACTTCTATTCTAAATCCTGATCAGTTGTTAGTAAAGTACCTTCAGTTAAGTCATAGCCGTGCAGAAAGTCCTCAGCCGACATCCGCTGCTTATTCTCCGGCTGTACTTGGCTAATCAACAACTGCCCTTCACCGCTTTGGACAATAAAGCCCGAATCTGCTGCTACACTAACAACTGTTCCCGGAATTACTGACGGTTTAGTCTTAGAATCATAGACTGAACTCTCCCAGATCTTAAGCCGCTGTCTATTATAGAATGTATAAGCTCCCGGCCAAGGATTAAGTCCACAAATTAAATCCTTAATTTCTTGAGCACTAGCTGTCCAATCAATTAGGCCTTCATCCTTAGTGATCTTTTGAGCGTAAGTAGCCTTCTTATCATCCTGAGGTTGAGGTGTCAATTGATCATTAGCCCACTCTTTTAAAGTCTCAATTAATAAGCCGGCCCCTAACTTAGCTAACTGATCATGCAGCTGACCCACAGTCAGATCAGGACCAATCTCCACCGCACTCTGTTTAAGGATGGGACCCGTATCTAGACCTTCTTCCATTAACATCGTTGTCACACCTGTCTTATCTTCACCATTAATTATAACGCGATGTAAAGGTCCTGAACCGCGGTACTTCGGTAGTAATGATGCATGAACGTTAATCGCTCCTAATGGTGGTAAGTCTAAAATTTCTTGATCCAAAATCTGACCATAAGCAACTACTACTATCACATCGGGCTCTAACTCTTGTAGTTTAGCTATAGCCTGGGGCGTATTAATATCCTCAGGCTGTAATAAAGTTAGATCATGCTCTAAAGCTGTCTGCTTAACTGGTGAAGGCTGTAACTTCTGACCTCTACCTTGGCGACGGTCAGGCTGAGTTACAACCCCCACTACTTCTGTTAAATCAGAATCTATTAAGGACTTAAGAGTTGGAACTGCAAAGTCCGGAGTTCCCATCATTATAACATCCATAAATTAGTTCCTCCCTTATTATCACCCTAACTACTTAACTTTATCGACAAATAACACACCTTCTAAGTGATCTATCTCATGCTGTAAAGCTCTAGCTAATAAACCTGCAGCTTCCATTTCAATCTCTTGACCATCAGGATTTAAAGCTTCAACCACAACCTGTGCTGCTCTACGCACCTCACCTGTCTGGTCGGGAATACTTAAACAGCCTTCTTCATCTACCTGTTCACCAGAACTATCTATAATCTCCGGATTAATCAAGACTAACGGTCCAGCACCAACATCGATTACAATAATCTGTTTAGATATACCAACTTGTGGAGCTGCCAGACCGACACCCGAAGCATCATACATCGTCTCTTTCATATTAGCAATCAGCTCTTGTGTCTCTTCTGTAATCTCCATTACCGGATTAGCGTTAGTTCTTAACACCGGATCTCCAATCTCTCTAATCGATAATATAGCCATCTTTAATCCTCCTTACTGATATTTATTATCTATCTATTATAACATTTTTATCGGATCAACATCAACACTTATCGTCACACTTCCTAGATTAGCGCTCTCTTGTAATAACTCCACACCAGAACTACTTAATTCCTTTAATGCTAAGCTATTCTCACTTTTTAATAACAACTGCCATCTATACTCTCCTCTTAATTTGGCTAATGGTGCAGGAACAGGACCTAATAAGTCTACTGCAAAATCTTTTTTTTCGATCTCTCCTCTAATGATCGATCCCAACTGATTAGCTACCTTACTAGCCGCCTCTTCCGCTTCATCCTTAATAATAAAATTAATCAACTGAGAAAAAGGCGGATAATCAAGTTCACGTCTAAACTCAATCTCATGTTGATAAAACCCTTCATAATCATGCTCTTTAGCAAACTGGATACTGTAATGCTTAGGATCATAGGTTTGAACTACTACCTCACCTACCCTCTTACCGCGACCAGTTCTGCCGGCAACTTGAGTTAATAACTGAAAAGTATGTTCCGCCGCTCTAAAGTCTGGAAAGTTTAGCGCAGTATCAGCAGTAATCACTCCAACTAAAGTAATATTAGGAAAGTCATGTCCTTTAGCAATCATCTGCGTACCTAATAAGATATCAGCTTCTTGATTCTTAAAGGAAGTTAAAATTTGTTGGTGTGCTCCTTTACGACTTGTAGTATCAACATCCATCCGTAATACTCGCGCTGTTGGAAATTGATCCTTAATCGCTTCCTCTACCTTCTGTGTCCCTGCTCCAAAGTACTTAATATAACGACTCTCACATTCCGGACAGGTATCTGGCACACACTGTTGATAATCACAGTAATGACAGCGTAGCAGTGTTCGATCAGCATGGTAGGTAAGCGAAACATCACAGTTAGGACACTCTAAAACAAATCCACACTCCCGACAGAGAACAAAGGTAGAAAAACCGCGACGATTTAAAAAGAGTATCATCTGTTCATTATTTTCCAATCGTTCTTCAATTGCTGTAGCTAACCTTCTACTGAAGATACTGCGATTGCCTGCTTCTAACTCTTCACGCATATCCACAACTTCAACTGGGGGAAGCGACTTATCTGCAATCCGCCGTGTTAAGTGGGCAAAGTGATAATTATCCTGCTTCACTTGATAATAGCTCTCTAAAGCAGGTGTCGCTGTACCTAAAACTGTAACTGAGTTAGAGAGTTTAGCCCGCTCAATCGCTACCTTGCGAGCATGATACTTAGGATGATCACTCTGTTTATAAGAAGTCTCATGCTCCTCATCAATAATAATTAAACCTAAGTGCTCAAACGGAGCAAAGACTGCCGAACGCGCTCCAATAACTACTTTCGCCTGCCCTTCTTTCATCCGCCGCCACTCATCATAACGTTCTCCATCTGATAAACGGCTGTGATAGATTGCTACTTGTTGACCAAATCTACTCTTAAAGCGTCCTACTGTCTGAGGTGTTAAAGAAATTTCAGGAACTAAGACAATCGCTTGCTCACCAGCAGCTAGCACCTCTGCGATTGCCTGCAGATATACTTCAGTCTTACCGCTGCCAGTAACTCCTTTAAGCAACAATGTAGCACTACTTGACTTATCAAGTAACTCTTTAATCTCCGTTAACGCTTCTTCTTGCTGAGCAGTTAAAGATAAAGAAGTAGTTGGTTCATACTCTACATCACTGTAAGGATTACGCCGCACTTCAACCTCTTGATAATCCAACAATCCCTTCTCTACTAATCGTCTTACAGTCCCTGGAGTAGTATCCACTTGACGTGCTAAAGAAGTAGATGTTAACTCTTCTTCTCTATTTTGCAGTAGATACTCCAATACTGCCTGCTGTTTATGAGCTCGATTACTTAACTCTTCTAACTCTTTAGCTGTCTTCTTAGCTGAATACTTCAATCTAACTACTCGCTTAGTCTTTCTACTCGACAAACCAGAAGGTACAATCGACTTAAGCACCGTAATTAAGTACGATTGATAATAATCAGCCATCCAAGTCGCTAACTCTAACAGTTCTTGATTAAATAACGGCAATTCACTCTTTAACTCTATTATATTCTTTAACTCTTCTAAATCAGAATTAATTTCTGTAGTTAATTCAATCACATATCCTTCCAACTTCTGAGGACCAAACGGAACTAATACTTGATAACCAATTTCAATCTCCGCTCTTAACTTTTTTGGTATTCGATAGGTAAATGGTCGATTTAAATCTTCAACTGGTAGATCTACAACAACTCTGGCGTACTTCTCTTGCATACTCTATCCTCCAAACTAAAGTTACCTTCAAAATTGTCACTATTATTATTCAAGAACTAACTCAATATTCCTGTCACCAGAAAGCTTTAGAGACTAAATTAGGGATTAGACAACTAAGTGCCTAATCCCTAAACAATAATTATTTAATTAAATTCCTGCTTTTTGACGTAAGAGTTCTGCTTTATCTGTACGCTCCCAAGGTAAATCTAATGCATCTCGTCCAAAGTGACCATAAGCAGCTGTCTGTTGATAGATTGGCTGCTGTAAATTTAGATCTTCAATAATATGGCTAGGACGTAAATCAAAGTGCTTGTCCACCAATTCTTCAATCTCTTCTTCAGCAATCTTAGCTGTATCATAAGTATTAATCATTGTCGAAACCGGAGAAGCAACTCCAATTGCATAAGATAACTGCACCTCACACTTATCAGCCAAACCAGCCGCTACTACATTCTTAGCTACATATCGTGCTGCATAAGAAGCAGAACGGTCTACTTTGGTAGGATCCTTACCGGAAAACGCACCCCCACCGTGCGGAGCAGTACCACCATAAGTATCAACAATTATCTTTCGTCCGGTTAATCCAGCATCGCCATGTGGTCCGCCCACTACAAATCTACCCGTAGGATTAACTAAGTACTCTGTCTGACTATCTAACATATCTTCAGGAACAATCGGTTTAATTACATGAGCTATAATATCACGTTTAATCTGCTCTAATGCCATATCCGGTCGATGTTGAGTCGAAACTACTACTGTATCTACTCTAACCGGCTGATCATCTTCATATTCCACTGTTACCTGGGTCTTGCCATCTGGACGCAAATAAGGTAGAATCTCATCTTTCCTTGTCTTAGTTAATCGTTGAGCTAACTTATGAGCCAGAGTAATCGGCATTGGCATTAACTCTTCGGTCTCATTAGTAGCATAACCAAACATCAAACCTTGATCGCCAGCACCTAGCTCTTGATCATTACTACCTTCCTTCGATTCTAAAGCTTCATCGACCCCCATAGCAATATCAGGCGACTGCTCATCAATTGCCGTTAAAACAGAACAAGTATCACCGTCGAAACCAAACTTAGCCCGCGTATATCCGATCTCCTTAACTTTATTTCTAGCTATCTTGGGAATATCAACATAACACTCAGTAGAAATCTCTCCTGAAACTAAAACCATTCCTGTTGTTACTAATGTCTCGCAAGCCACTCTACCATGTGGGTCTTCAGCTAAAATAGCATCTAAGACCGCATCAGAAATCTGATCAGCCACCTTATCAGGATGTCCTTCGGTAACTGATTCAGAGGTAAACAGATAATTTTTACTGGACATTTTACCACCCCATAAAATAAAAAATTCTCTCCTCAAGGAGAGATGTTTGATCTATTAACTACTGACCACCACATCTCCAAACAGGAATTAGCACCATGCATAACTTGCTGGTTGCCGAGCTTCTTAGGGCCAGTCCCTCCACTCTTCTTGATGTAGTTAATGTTTATCAATATAATACTAACATAAGCGGCTGTACTTGTCAATTAATAGCTAAAATGACCTGCTACTTAAATCTAATACTCCTAGAGTACAACTAGGAAGTAGTCCTGGATAAGTTTAACACAAATTAAACACAAATCAAGAAGAAATAAAATCATTAATTGATAAAAAATTAATTTTTACTTTAATCACTCGATAATCTATTATAATAAATAATCAATCTCAGACCACTTAACATTACCATCTTCAACTAACTCTTGATCAACATGAACCTCTTTTATCTCACCGATAAACATCACATGCGAACCTGTCTTAACTGAATCGACTACCTTACACTCAATATTAATCGGAAAATCTAATAGTAATGGAGCATCTACTTCAAAACCACCTTCAAGCTCTAAATCTAGTTCAGCTAACTTATCTTGATCACGACCGCTGTATTTTCCTAGGTAATAATATTCTTCTTTTAATTCCTCAGGCACTAGATTAACTACATAAACTCCTGTCTCCTTAATTAAATCATAAGAATAACGAGAAGGTACAATCCCTACCATTATCATCGGAGGATCATAACTACAATTAGTAGCATAAGCTACTGCTAAAGCATTATCTTCTCCATCAGCTCCACGACAAGAAACTACTACATTAGGCCGCGGTCTGAGAACATGTTTTAATCCTGAAACTTGTTTCTTCATTTTAATTCCTCCCACTCTAAATAATTAATATTGATTATATTATAACTCTCTAATGAACATATGTCAATTTTACTAAAAATAAATTAGGATTATTATTTGTCAAAATTAAAGAAAAAAGTTAAGTAACTTAGAAATAATATGATAACTATACCTCCATAAAGAGAGTGGCACAGAAGCACGCGGAAATGTCTACTTAATTTCAGGAATTAGGTATAGATTCTAAGCTTAGAACTAACTAAAAAAGAGAGGGATAGTTACCCTCTCTAATGATTATATTATTAAGCTAATAACATCCGATCATTCATTAATTCTTCCCCCTGTACTTCAGCAAATTTAGTTAATAGATCATCAACTGATAAGTCCTTACGTGTCTCATTATCTAAATCTAAAACGATTCGCCCCTTATCCATCATAATCGTTCGCGTACCTAAATCTAAAGCTTGATTTAGATCATGAGTTACCATTAAGACTGTCAGATTATCCCGATCAACAATCTTTTCGGTAAGACTAATCACCTGTTTAGCTGTCTTAGGGTCTAAAGCAGCTGTATGCTCATCTAATAGTAAGACCTTCGGTTTAGCTAAGGTAGCCATTAAAAGAGTTAAAGATTGGCGCTGTCCTCCAGATAAGAGTCCCACTTGATCAGTCAATCTATACTCAAGTCCTAACTCTAACAGACTGAGATGCTCTCTAAACTCCTCTCGTTTTTGAGGCGTCACGCCCAGACTTAAACCTCTCTTCTTACCTCTAGCTGCTGCCATGGCTAAATTCTCTTCAATCGTCATCGATGCTGCAGTTCCCTGCAGTGGATCTTGAAAGACACGTCCGATTAGACCAGCTCGCTTATAATCAGGATGTCCTGTCACATCTAATCCATCAACTACTATCCTTCCCCGATCTATTCTTAAGCTGCCGGCAATTGAGTTAAGTAGAGTTGATTTTCCTGCTCCATTACTACCAATTACTGTCACAAATTCACCGGTATCTAATTCTAAATCAATCCCTTTTAAAGCAATATTCTCATTAACTGTCCCTTTATTAAATATCTTCTGTACTTTAGCTAACTTTAACATACTATTTCATTCCTCCTAATTTACGCACTACTATCTGATGAGAACTTAATCTGCCAATCCTTCTTTAAAGTAGGAGCAGCTAAAGCAATTACTACTAAAACTGCTGTTACAATCTTTAAATCAGTAGGAGCAAAACCTAGACGTAGAGCCATTGTAATCGCTAATCGATAAATAATAGAACCACCAATCACACTCAAAGTAGCCCATTTGATCGCTTGATCACTAAATAAGACTTCACCAATAATTACTGAGGCAAGACCAATAATAATCATTCCAATTCCCATACCTACATCAGCAAAGCCCTGGTATTGAGCTATCAGTGCTCCCGAAAATGCTACTAAACCATTAGATAGTGCTAAACCTAACATAATCATTAAATCAGTATTAACTCCTAAGCTTCTAATCATCTCTTGATTATCACCTGTAGCTCGCAGTGCCAAACCTAATTCAGTATGCAAGAATAGATCAATTACTTTCTTTAAGATTAAAATTACTACTAAAAAGAAGACTAGCCCCTGTAATTTACCTGTTAATCCTAACGACTCTAGTTGAGTAAAGATAGTACTTTGATTCAACAGCGGAATATTAGCCTGTCCCATAATCCGTAGATTAACTGAATATAGAGCAGTCATAGTTAGAATCCCAGCCAACAGACCGACAATCTTTAACTTAGCATGCAAAAATCCGGTAATTACTCCAGCTAAAGCACCAGCTCCAGTAGCAACTAAAACCGACAACGTAGGATCTACTCCGCTCATGATTAACTTAGCTGTTATCGCTGCTCCTAAAGGAAAACTACCATCAACAGTCAAATCAGGAAAGTCTAATATTCTAAATGTAAGATAGACTCCTAAAGCCATTATACCATATACTAATCCCTGTTCTATAGGATTTAATAAAAAACTAAAACTCATTATCTGCCACCTCTACTTGATAACTTTTTTTGCTTTATCAATTAAGCTCTGCGGAAGATCAATCTCCATCTTCTCTGCTGCTTCTTGATTAATGATTAAATCAGCTTCTTCAATTCTTTCAATTCCCATTTGACCAGGTTCAGTTCCATTTATAATTTGCTCTGCCATCTCACCCGTTTGAGCCCCTAACTTATAATAATCAATTCCTAATGTTGCTAAAGCTCCTGCCTTAACAGAACTATTATCAGCTACAATTAATGGTAAGTTATTAGCATTAGTTACTTTAATTACGGATTGAATCGAGGATACAATCGTATTATCTGTCGGCACATAGATGCCATCTACTCTACCAACTAAAGATTGAGCTGTCTGATATACTTCACTACTAGAAGTCACTGGTGCTTCAACTAGCTCTAATCCAAGTTCTTCAGCCTTCTTTTGAGCTAAGTCCTTTAAGAAAACAGAGTTAGTCTCACCAGAATTATAGAGAATTCCTACCTTCTCGACCTCTCTATCTAACTTATTAAATAACTCTAGCTGTCTGCCTACCGGAGTTAAATCACTAGTACCAGTTAAATTACCGCCCGGCTGTTCTATATTATCTACTAAACCAGCACTCTTAGGATCAGTTACTGCCGTAATTAATATAGGTGTGTCTTGAATCTTATTTGCTGCTGCCTGTGCAGCCGGAGTCGCAATCGCTAAAATTAGGTCTAAATCTTGCTGAGAAAAAGAGTTAGCAATCGTTTGAGCCGTAGACATATCTCCTTGCGCATTCTGATAATCATAGACAACATCTGTACCTCGTTCATAACCTGCTTCAGCTAAAGTATCAATAAATCCTTGCCGCGCATCATCTAAAGCAGGATGTTCTACAATCTGAATAATACCAATCTTTAACTGTTGGTCACTTTCTTGGCTACTTTGTTGTGTACAACCTACTGTAACTAAGATTAAACTAACTACTAACAGCCCCACTAATAACTTCTTATTGTTCGCTATTAACATTCTATTCACTCCTTATTAAAAGATTAAAACACCCCTACTAGGAGTGCTTTAACATAATTAATTATATGCTACAGTAAGTTAATTATTTGCGCTTAATTGTAAAATGAAGTTGAACTAAATAAAGATTCCATAGTGGACCAAACTGTAATATAATTAAATCACCAGAAAATAATCAATTACAGGAGGGTG
>JBNJEL010000075.1:0-9545 GCA_051745835.1 Bacillota bacterium | reverse complement strand
AAGAAGAACTTAAAGAAATAGATATTAATGCAACAAGTGTTAATAAAAATATTTTACTAGAAGGAAAAAGAAAAAATGATCAAATAAGGTTTGGTTATGAGAAGGATAAAAGTGGAGTTGTGTATGGTTATGCTATTTCTATTAATAATGAAGAAAAAATTACATTATTAGATGAAGCTAAAAAACGTGGAGGAAATAAAGTTGATTCAATAGAAGATTTTAGTGAACTTGAAGAAGGAGTATATCCTTTATATTGGGGTAAAAGTGAATTAGTTTTTGGTAGATTAAATGCACATTTAAATGGTCATAAAAGTAATGGAAATTTACATTTATGTGATTATGATTTTTTTGAGGGTAAAAAAATATTTTATGCAGTTTTAATTGTTTCAGATAATAAAGCTTTTGAAAATCATTTGATAAATCAATTTACTCCAATATTAAAAACTTATAAAAGTTAAGATAATTAATAGTTAAGAGTTAATAATTAAAAGTCAAGACAACAGAACAGCTGGTCTTAATCTTTTGAACTAAAAACTATTAACTACTACTTATTAATTGAAAAAGAGGAGGCATAAACTAATGGATCACTTAGACAAACTAGAGAGCAAAAGTATTCACATTCTTCGCGAAGCATATAGTGAATTTGATAACTTAAGTATGTTATGGTCAATCGGTAAGGATAGTACAGTTATGCTATGGTTAGCACGAAAGGCTTTCTTTGGTCATGTACCATTACCGTTAGTACATATTGATACTGATTATAAGATACCAGAGATGATAGAACACCGCGACAGATTAGCTCGCGAGTGGAAGTTAGATATGGTCTATGGACAAGCAGAAAAGTCTTTAGCTAATGAAATGACTTTTCCTCATGGTAATGTCGATCGTCAAGAATGCTGTACTCGCTTAAAGGCTGAAGCATTAAAGAAAACCTTAAATGGTACTTGGAAACGTTATCGGATGAATCATAATACCGGAGAGTATGAGTTAGAAGAGAATCCTAAGCCTTATACCGGAGTAATCGTTGGTGTTAGAGCAGACGAAGAAGGCTCGCGTTCTAAAGAGCGGTACTTCTCACCGCGGGATAAGAATAATGACTGGTCGATTAATAATCAGCCGCCGGAGTTTTGGAGTCAGTATAAGACCGACTTTGAGCCAGGCACTCATGTGCGGATTCATCCTCTCTTAGATTGGACTGAACTTGATATCTGGGAGTATATTAAACGTGAAGAGATACCAATTGTGGATCTCTACTTCGATCAGGGGGCTGGAACTAGATATCGTTCTTTAGGCTGTGCTCCGTGTACTGATCCAGTTGAGTCTACTGCTAAAAATGTTGATCAAGTAGTCCAGGAGCTAAAAGGCGGTAAATTTTCTAATATTGCCGAGCGAGATGGGCGAGCTCAAGACTCTGATGAAGGCGCAGGTTTAGAGGATTTACGAAAGGAAGGTTATATGTAAAATAAGTAAAATAATTGACTAAAAAGAATAAAAGATTATAACTTACCATAACCAGCCTTGTTCTTTAGGCTGGGTAAGGTCTAGAGGATCTCAGAAAAGAGGGTTATATGTAATAGTAGTGAAAGTATTACTATAAAAGTAGCGAGTTGCAATTTACCATAACCAGCTTTGGTCTTTAAGCTGGGCAGGGTTTAGAAGATTTACGCAAAGAAGGCTATATGTAGTTTTTAATTCGTGTTAATCTGTGGTTAATAGTTTCTTATAAACTTGTCTTATTTTTTGAATATCTTTATAATTAGCAAGTAAGATTGATAAGATATTCAATAAGAGGTGGTTAGATGAATAAAACGGTGGAACTTAAAGTACCGCAAAAAATTATAGATAAATACAATTTAAAGTTATTAGTTTTATTCGGTTCTACTGATACTGAATATATGACTAAAAATAGTGATTTAGATTTAGGCTACTTAAGTGAAGAATTATTAGATCAGGAATCTGAATCTAATCTATTACAGGAATTAATTAGATTTTACCAACGTATAGATATTGATTTAGTTAATCTAAGAAAAGCAACTCCCAGTTTGAAATTTGAAGTTGCTAAAAAAGGTAGAGTTATCTTTCAACTAGAAGGAGAATTTTTAAAATTTCAGCTTTATGCTGCTAGAGTATTTGCTGATACAAAACATCTTAGAAAATTAAGGAAAGAAGTTCTAGATAATAAGATTAATGCTTTATAAAGCAGGTGATAAAATGGAATCATCAATAATTGATAAAATGATTAAAATAGAGGAGTACCTATCTGAACTAAAAGAATATAAACCATCAAGTTATAGAGAATATATCTCTACAAAGCCAATTAAATATGCTATTGAAAGATTGATTCAGTTAACTATTGATTTAGCTTTAGATATTAATAATATTTTGATTAAGAGTGAAGGTGGGTATCCAGCAAATGATTATTATTCTTCATTTATTAAATTAGTGGAACTAGATATCTTAGATGAGGAATTTGCTTATCAAATTGCTCCTAGTACAGGATTAAGAAATAGACTAGTTCATGAGTATGAAGAGATTAATGATCGTATAGTTTATAAAAGTATAGATGATATGCATAAATTCTATAGTAAATACCTTAAACAGATAAATGAATATATCAATTAGAATTGAAGTATCAGAGTCAATATCTATTTGTAGCGACTCTTAAAACAACTTGTAACTTTAGTTGTTTTCAACCAAGCAGAGAACAGATGTTAACTGAAGGAGGGATTAAGTGCTTAATCAACAACAGATAGAGACTATAAAAGACTTCTTAATAGCTGAACTCTCTCCGTCCTTAATTTATCTCTTTGGATCAGTAGCTCAAGATAAAGAGCGCCCTACTAGTGATATCGACCTAGCTTTTTTAGCTGATACTACAATTGATCACTACCACTTATTTCTTTTAGCCAATAAATTAGCTGATAAATTACAGCGAGAAGTTGATTTAATTGATTTGCAACAGGCTTCAACTGTATTTAAAGCTCAAATCATTCAGGGAGAATTAATCTATGTTAATGACCAACAACTTAAACAAGAGTTTGAACTGCAAGTATTACGTCAATATGCTAAATTAAATGAAGAACGAGCAGAAATAATAAATAAAAAGAGCGGAAGGGAGATTATAAGTAATGATTGATGATATTATTTTAAATAAATCGGAAACGGTCGAACGATGTATAGCTAGGATAGACGAAGAATATCAAAATGATCCTAATAATTTAGAGAACTATACTAAACAGGATTCAATCATACTTAATCTCCAGCGCTTATGTGAAGCAGCTATTGATCTTGCAATGCATTTAATCTCTGAATTAGATTTAGGAATTCCCCAGACAAGTAGAGAAGCTTTTTCTATTTTAGAACATGAAGAAATAATTGATTCAGAATTAGCTGAGAATCTGAAGGCAATGGTTGGATTTAGAAATATAGCTGTACATGATTATCAAAAGATTAACTTAGAAATAGTTCAGGCAATTATTGAAAATAACTTAGCTGATATAGTTAAATTTGTTGAGGTAATTAAAGAGACAGATTAAAAAGAGAGTTAATTGATGAACGGATTAGACTAGGTGAACCTCTCCACCTAAATTAAAATTTAGATGGAGCTTCTTTCCTAATGTGGTTAACATCAGTACTAGAAGTCCCTTGCTTCATATATACTAAGTAAGCTATATATTACTAGAGAGATTTAAGCGAAGTTTATAGTTTAAGTTTCCTCTGCGAAAGCAGATTACCTTATTCGCTATGGTTGGTTCACAACACCAATATCCCTCACCGTACCAAAATGGTTTGGGATTACAATTAGTTTACGATACCCTGAATATTTTACACGAACAGGGGTTGGTGTTCGTAACCTCCAATATTCACTTATGCGTATTGTGCGTAGTACAAGGGGTCGAACCCACTGATGGCGAGTTGACATTACTATTTTCTAACCTTGCACTATAGTTAGTATATCATATTCTTTTAGATATTTGAAGGTATTTAACCGGCAAATATCTGCCAAATTCATCTCCACCTAATACATAGTTTAGATGGAGTTTTCTTTGGCAATTTTAGATAAGATTCAGATATTAGAAGAAAATTTAACTAAATTAAGTCAACTTCAAGAGATTTCTAAAGAAAATTTCTAAATATGAAAGAAGAGGTTAGCCACAATTCGCGGCTAATAAACTGTTGTGATTTTAGTTTATCTCTTAAGTTTTGAGGAGGCAGAAGTATGTCAACTGTAGAAGCTTTAGACCAAGATATGAATATAGTCATTGCTGGTCATGTTGATCATGGGAAAAGTACAATCATTGGTCGACTGCTAGCTGATACTGATTCACTACCAGAAGGTAAGTTAGAACAGGTTAAAGAGACCTGTCGTCGTAATTCTAAACCTTTTGAGTATGCATTTTTGTTAGATGCGCTTAAAGATGAACAGGACCAAGGAATTACGATTGATTCAGCGCGAGTCTTCTTTGAGACTGACTTGCGGAAGTACATAATTTTGGATGCACCGGGACATATCGAATTTTTGAAGAATATGGTGACTGGAGCAGCATCAGCAGAGGCGGCACTATTAGTAATTGATGCTGATGAAGGAATTCAAGAAAACTCCAAGCGTCACTGTTATATGTTATCAATGTTAGGAATTGAGCAGGTAGCTGTGTTGGTTAATAAGATGGATTTAGTCGACTATAGCCAGGAAGTCTACCAACAGATAGTAGAGGATTATCGGGAATTTCTGGGCAAATTAGATATGACAGCAGATTGCTTCCTACCTGTCAGCGGGATGGAAGGCGACAATATAGCCTCTCTATCAGATAAGATGTCATGGTATGAAGGACAGACTGTATTAGAAGTATTAGATAGCTTTGATAGTCAACGCTTACCGGAGGAGCAACCCTTTAGAATGCCGGTACAGGATGTCTATAAGTTCACTCGCGGTGGTGATGATCGTCGTATTGTAGCAGGGACGATTGCATCCGGTGAAGTTAGTGTAGGAGATGAAGTTGTCTTCTATCCTTCGGGCAAGAGTAGTCAGGTTAAAACGATCGAAGGATTTAATCAACCACCAATTGAGAGTATTGGTGCTGGCGAAGCCACCGGTTTTACCTTAGAAGAGCAGATCTTTATTAAACGCGGTGAGATAGCTACTTTAGCTCAAGAGCGGGAACCGGCAACTACTTCTAGAATTAGGGCTAATCTATTCTGGTTAGGTCAGGAACCACTAGTTAAAGATAAGGTTTATCATCTTAAGTTAGGGACAGCCAAAGTAAAGGCTAGATTAGAAGAAGTTAAACGCGTAATTGATGCTTCTGATCTCAGTCAGAATCAAGAGCAAGATGAAGTTGCCTTACATGATGTAGCAGAATGCGTCTTTAAATTAGAAGAAGCTATTTCCTTTGATTTAGCTAATCAGATCGAAGAGACAAGCCGTTTTGTAATCGTTGATGATTATGAGATTGCCGGCGGTGGTTTAGTCCAATCTGCCCTAGATGATGAGCAAAGCTGGGTCAGAGAGCAGGTAATGCTGCGTAATTATAAGTGGGAGAAGAGTCGGATTTCACGTGAACAGCGCGCTGAAAAGTATAGTCAACAACCTACATTAATCTTAATTACTGGCGAAGAAGATGTGGGTAAGAAACCGACAGCAAAAGCATTAGAAAAGGAGCTCTTCACTAGCGGACGGGTAGTTTATTTCTTAGGTATCGGTAACTTATTATATGGTGTTGATGCTGATATTAAAGGTGAGACGAATCATAAAGAAGAACACTTACGGCGTTTAGCTGAGGTTTCTCATATTATGCTTGATTCAGGTGCAGTCTTAATTGTTACTGCTGTAGAATTATCACAGGATGATTTAGAGCTAATTGAGACTACTGTTAATCCTGAACAGATTGAAACTGTCTGGTTGGGAGATCAAGTAACTACTGATTTACAATATGATCTGCATTTAGAGGACTTTAGCTCTACAGATCAGGCTGCTAATCGGATTAAGGGCTTATTAGAAGAACGAGGAATTATCTTTAAACCATGGTAAGCAGCTTTAAGACCTAGGGTTATATGTAGCCCTAGGTTTTTTCATTTAATTGTCTTTGCGAAACTTGATAGCTGTCTTGATTAGTTCTATTAATTTCTTCTTGCTTTCAGCATCTAGATCTTCACCGTAAAATTCAACTTCATGTTCCATGATAAACTCTTCAAACTTAATCTTGTCTTCAGAGTACTGATACTTAATTTCATCATCTTTGAAGAAATAAGAGCGGGGCATATTGAAGGCTTGACTTATCTTATCTAAGAAGGCAATTGATACTTCACGTTTACCAGTTTCGATCTTATAGATATAATCTTCGGAGTAATTTATCAATTCTGCTAATTCTTTTCTAGTGAGATCTTTATTTTCTCTTAAATTCCTTATTCTATCCTTAACGCCCATAATTTAACCTCTCTTCTATACTTACATGTTTTTATTATAGTAGACTTCTTAAAGTGGTTCAATCTGACAATTGAAATATAAACAAAAAATTTATAATACTATTTGTGTGATTAAGTGAGTAATTAACAGCTAACTAAGTTTAATTTCTATTGGCTGAACTTAATCTTACTTTATAGGGCTTGTGAGTAATCTAAACTTATAATATTATATAATATGTAAATATATTGTATTTTAAGAAAGAGGTGTTAATAAATTGTCGGATAATAAAGAAAAGTTACGGAAATTAGAGCTGAAAATTAAGAATATGCGTTCTAGATTAGTACAGAGAGCAATTCAGCAGCCTCAGGGTAGATTAGATCAAGGAGTATTAAGGCTTAGTCAGGCTTTAGACCGTTTGCTTAATCTTTATCAACGTCAGAAAGAACATAGTGACAGATAATTACTACTTTTCAAAGGAATTAAGATTATCATTACAGAAATAATAGTTAGACTTTTAAATAGTAAATAAAGGAGGAGATAAAGATGCAAGTTAAGAAAGCAGTCATTCCTGCAGCAGGATTAGGTACTCGATTTTTACCAGCAACTAAAGCTCAGCCTAAAGAGATGTTGCCGATTGTCGATAAGCCGACTATTCAGTATATAGTTGAAGAAGCAGTGGAGGCGGGGATTGAAGATGTAATTATCATTACTGGACGTCATAAGCGAGCAATTGAAGACCACTTTGATAAGTCCTTCGAACTGGAGGTTAATTTAGCAGAACAGGGTAAGTTAGAACGTCTAAATATGGTACAGGAGATTACTGATTTAGTAGATGTCCATTATGTACGTCAGAAGGAACCATTAGGCTTAGGACATGCTATTTTATGTGCGGAGACATTTGTCGGTGATGAGCCATTTGCTGTACTATTAGGTGATGATATTGTTAAAGCTGATACGCCTGTTACTAAGCAATTAATTGAATGTTATGAGAAGTATCAATCATCAGTTATTGGGGTGCAAGAAGTAGCTGACGAGGAAGTTTCGAAGTATGGAATTGTCGATTACTCTCAAGATAATGGTCAGAGTTATCAAGTTGCTGATTTAGTGGAGAAGCCGTCCTTAAACGAAGCACCATCTAATATTGCAATTTTAGGTCGCTATGTGATTACTCCGGCAATCTTTGATATCTTACGCGAGACTGATCCAGGTAAGGGTGGCGAGATTCAGTTGACTGATGCTTTAGAGACTCTATTGACCCAAGAAGAAGTCTATGCTCATCAATTTGAAGGACGACGCTATGATATTGGTAATAAGTTAGGTTTCTTAGAGGCAGTTGTTGAGTTTGCTTTTGAGCGCGAAGATATTCGAGGTGACTTTAAGGATTACTTATTAGATTATTTAGCCCAAGAGTTAAAAGAAGAGATTGAGATCTTAGATTAGATATCTACATAAATTAAAACTTTCTTCAGAGGAGATGGCTAAAAGAGCGATAAAGTTTTAGAGGAGGAATTTAATGAGTGTTCTAGTTACAGGTGGAGCTGGGTTTATCGGCTCCCAGGTTGTCGATCATTTAGTAGCAGATAAGGATGTTATAATAGCTGATAATTTATCTACTGGTTGTCGAGATTATGTCAATCCAGCAGCTAAATTCTATCGAGTAGATATTAGAGACCAAGCTCAGTTAAGAGGGCTATTTGAAACGGAAAAAATAGAGTATGTCATTCATCAAGCAGCCCAGATTGATGTTCAGCGTTCACTTGAGGAACCAACTTTTGATGCTGAGAATAATATCTTAGGGACGATTAATCTGTTAGAGTGTTGTAAAGATTATAATATTCAGCAGATTGTCTATGCTTCCTCAGCAGCGGTTTATGGTCAGCCGCAGTACTTAGGGATTGATGAAGAGCATCCGATTAATCCTCTCTCTGGTTATGGCATCTCTAAGTATACTCCCGAGCACTATATCAAGGCTTATCATGAACTTTATGATTTAGATTATACTATTTTGCGGTATGCTAATGTCTATGGTCCTCGCCAGGATTCAACCGGAGAGGGCGGTGTAATTTCAATCTTTGCTAACTTAATCTTACATAATAAGCGACCAGTCATCTTTGGTGATGGTCAGCAGACGCGTGACTTTATCTATGTGGCTGATATTGCCCGAGCTAATTTAGCTGCTTTGGAGAGTGAGGCTAATCAAGTATTTAATATTAGCTGTAATCAACAGACTTCAATTAATCAGTTAGTCGAGTTAATGAATCAAGTAGCAGGTACAGACTTAGCACCGCGTTATGAAGCAGCACGACCAGGAGATATTGAGGATAGTTACCTTAATAATCATAAAGCTAAGCGGTTATTGGATTGGCAGCCGGAGTATGGGCTACAGGAAGGTTTGGAGCAGACGTTAGCTTATTATCAACAGCTAGCAGAGTTAGAGGTAGCAGCTACTAGAGAGTAATAAGAGAGGAGGTACGAACTTTGTTTGATCAATTTAAAAAGTTAATTGCTCTAATAGGGATTCTATTATTTATCTTACTACTATTCTTACCCGCACCACAGGGGTTAACTGCGGCTGGTAAGAATTCATTTGCCGTCTTTGTACTCTGCTTAAGTCTGTGGGTTAGTCAGTTACTACCCTTGTCGGTTACTGGACTATTAGGAATTGCTTTGATACCACTGTTTAATATTTTAGGTTTAGAGGAGACATTTGCTTTGTTTGGTAATAAAGCAATATTTTTTATTTTAGGAGCTTTAATTTTAGCAGCCGGCTTATATGAAACTGGGTTAGGAACACGGATTGCAGCTAAGATTATTGGACTATTTGGTGATAGTCCTAAGAAGTTATTAATTGGGATCTTAATTTCATCTGGTTCATTAGCCTGCATCATGCCCGAACATGCGGTGGCTGCCTTACTATTTCCGATTGTCTTGGAGATAGCTACTAGCTTAGACTTACAGCCATTAGAGAGTAATTATGGTAAACTATTATTCTTAGCTATGGCTTGGGGGGCAATTGTTGGTGGGATTACCACCTTCTTAGGTGGAGCACGTAACTTATTAGCTGTCGGTTTGTTGGAGAAGCAGTATGGGATTACGATTGATTTCTTGGAGTGGATTAAGTACTCTTGGCCGCTACCTGTCT
>JBNJEL010000074.1:0-9588 GCA_051745835.1 Bacillota bacterium | reverse complement strand
AAGTGGCAGAAGAAGCCGCAGGATATCACATCTTTAGCTAAGCTACAGTTAGAACTATTATCTTACAGCAGTCAGTTTTTAGCTGAAGATGGCGAGCTGGTATATAGCACCTGCACTATTGCACCGGAGGAGAATAAAGAAGTGATTAAGCAGTTTGTAGCTACTAATGATCAGTTTAGAGTGGTAGATTTAACTAAGGAGGCAGAGCAGCTAGGAGTTGATTCTTCATTTGTTGAACAGGGAATGATTCAGCTGCTACCTACGTGGCAGGAGAATGAGGGTTACTTTATTGCTAAATTAAGACGGAAGTCGAAGTAAGAAAGGAAGATATAATGAGCAGTACTAAATTAGATCTATATTCATTGAGTTTAGATCAATTAGAGAAGTTAGTAACTGATGAATTAAATGAACCTTCGTTTCGGGCTGAACAGATTAGTAATTGGCTCTATCAACATCAAGTAACGGAGATTGATCAGATGACCAACTTAAGTGAGAATTTACGTTCGGATTTGAAGGAATTAGCTTATATTAAACGCCTAAAGGAAGTGACTAGAGCCGAAGCAGAAGATGGTACAATTAAGTTTCTTTTTGAGTTAGTAGATGGTTGTCGCATTGAAACAGTCTTTTTGCCTTATCAGTCAGGACGAAATAGTATCTGTGTTTCTACTCAGGTGGGTTGTGCTATGGGCTGTAATTTCTGTGCTACAGGACAGCAGGGACTAGAACGCAACTTAAGTAGCGGTGAGATTATTAATCAGCTCTTAACTGTCCAGCAGATAATTAATCAGGAAGGGATTAGTGAGGGGGCAATTACTAATCTTGTCTTTATGGGTATGGGCGAGCCGCTAGCTAATTATGATAATTTGTTAACTAGTTTGGAGATTTTAAATAGCGATCAAGGATTGAATATCTCACTGCGGCGGATTACGGTCTCAACTTGTGGATTAGTACCCCAGATTAAGCAGTTAGCTGACGAAAAGTTACAGTTAGTCTTGGCTATTTCTTTACATGCAGCTAATGATCAGTTAAGAAATGAGATGATGCCAGTTAATGAGCGTTATTCACTAACTGATTTAATCTCTGCTTGTGAGTATTATGTATCTCAAACTAAGCGGCGGATTACTTTTGAGTATGCTTTAGTTGACGGGGTTAACAATAGTTTAGAGGATGCTAAACAGTTAGCTGAATTATTATCTGGATTACTCTGTCATGTTAATTTGATACCGATTAATCCGGTCTCTGAATTGAATTTACGTCGACCTAATAGAGCAGATATTAAGCGCTTTGAGGCTAAATTAAGCGAGTATAATATTCCTGTTACAGTTCGTCAAGAACGGGGGAGTGATATTGAAGCTGCTTGTGGACAGTTACGGACTCAAAATAGTGAGGATAGAAGTTAAGTGAGGTGATTTAATGAGATATGGCTTGGTATCTGATGTTGGTAAAGTAAGGGATGAGAATGAGGATTCATATCTAAAGTTAATAACAGATGATTATGGATTATTTGCTGTAGCTGACGGAATGGGCGGACATAATGCTGGTGAAGTGGCAAGTACCTTAGCAGTCGATACTCTAAAAGCTTATAATTTTACTATAGGGCAGTTAACTACTGATTTAGAAACGGCAGTTAAGAGAGCTAACCGGCAGATTTTACAGGCAGCTAAAGAGAATCCGAAGTATCAAGGAATGGGCACTACCTTAACAGCAGCATTATTAACTTCTCAGCAGGTGTATATTGGTCATGTTGGAGATAGTCGAGCTTATTTATTTCGTGCTGGAGAGTTAATTCAGCTGACAGAAGATCATTCGTTGGTTAATCAATTATTAGAGTCGGGGGAGATAACTGAGCAGGAAGCACGGAATCATCCCCAGCGCAATCTATTACTGCAAGCATTAGGTACAGCAGAAGATATAGAAGTAGATATTATTAGTCAGCAGATTAAAGAAGATGATCTTTTCTTACTTTGTAGTGATGGTTTGACTGATCTATTATCTGACCAAGAGATAGCAAAAGTATTAGATCCGACAGGAAAGTTACAACAACAGGCAGATCAGTTAGTGCAGTTAGCTAAGCAAGCTGGAGGTTACGATAATATAACGGTGAATCTTTTGGCAGTGAGTTAAATTATAGAGGTGACAGCAATGATTGGGGAATGTTTAAATGATAGATATGAGATTGAAGAAAAGATTGGTGAAGGGGGTATGGCCTTAGTTTATCAAGCTAAGGATAAGCTGCTTAATCGTACTGTGGCTGTAAAGGTTTTACGTTCTCAATTTGCTACTGATAAGGAATTCGTTGATCGTTTTAAACGAGAAGCTCAGGCTGTAGCCAGTTTTTCACACAGCAATATTGTAAATATTTTTGATATTGGTGAAGATTTAGGGACTTATTATATTGTAATGGAGAATATAGATGGCGAAACTTTACAGCATAAGATTGAAGAAGAAGGGCGCTTAGAGATTACTACTGCTTTGAAGATAGTTCGTCAAGTCTGTGATGCTTTAATTGTTGCTCATCGTAAGCAGATTGTTCACTGTGATATTAAGCCGGGTAATATTCTATTAACTTCTAATAGTCAAGCTAAATTAGCTGATTTTGGTATTGCTCGGGCGTTGACCTCATCTTCTACTCTTAAGTATACAGAAACAGTGATGGGTTCTGCTCACTATCTTGCTCCTGAGCAGGCAGAAGGGTCTAAGATTGACCATCGTACTGATATTTATTCATTGGGGATTGTACTCTATGAGATGGTAACGGGAGAACTCCCTTTTGATGGTGATACGCCGGTAACAGTTGCGATTAAGCATATTAAAGAGGAACCAACTTTACCGACAGAATTTGTGGCAGATTTACCATCAGCAGTAGAAGAGATGATCTTAACAGCAATTAATAAGTATCCTGCTGAGCGTTATGATAGTGTTAGGGAGATGGCAGCTGACATAGATGAAATTTTGGCTAATTATCAGGCAGAACAACAGAGGGCAGTAGATACTGATCAGTCTGAAGAAAAAGTAGTTAGTTCGGATACAATAGTAATGTCTCGTCCGACTAGGATCAAGTCTAAAAGTAGAAAGAATAATGGTAGTTTAACTGCGGATAAAACTCTAGAGGATAATAATCAACAAGAGACTACTGCTTCGTTAGATGAGATAGATAATTCTGATCAAGAGGATAGTTTTTGGCAGCGCAATGGTTCATTAGTATCATGGATAATAGTGATTATGTTATTAGTTGGCGGTACAGTATGGGGTTACCAACAAGTTACTAGTTACTTACAGGTTCCGGTAGTGGAGGTTCCTAATCTCGTTAAAGAGGATTTAGAGGTAGCAAGTGATAGGTTAAAAGAGATAGGATTGAATTTTGAAGTTCATAATCGCAATTATAATAGTGAGATACCACAGAAACATATTATTTCCCAGTATCCTAAAGCTGGTAGTGAGGTTAAAAAGAATCGAACTGTGAGTTTGGTAGTTAGTAAGGGAGCTGAGTTAACAAAAGTGCCTAAAGTACTAAATCAAACTCTACGCGAGGCAAGAGTAGCATTAGCTAAAGTTGACCTACAAGCGGGAGAGATAACTAGAGAATTTAATGACGAGATTCCTAAAGGAGAGATTATTAGTCAGTCTCCTAAGGCAGAAGAGGAAGTTGAAGTAGATAGCAAAGTTGATTTAGTTATCAGTAAAGGTACTGAGTCTAAGGAAGTAAAAGTACCGAATTTGGTAGGTTTAAGTAAGAAACAGGCTACTAATAAATTGCAAGATTTAGATTTGATTGTAGGTAATGTAATTTTTGAAGAGAGTTTGAATTACTTAGCAGGTACCGTAATTAGCCAAGAGCCACAGTCTAATACAACGGTCGAATCTTCTGAACCGATTAATTTAGTAATTAGTGAAGGACTTAGAAATCCTAATGATGCTCAAGTGCATGAGTTTAGGGTGCAAGTTGGTCTTGAACCCGGAGATAAGAAGCAGCGCGTTAAAATTATTATTAGTGATGATAATGGACGACGGATTATCTATAATCAATTACATCAGCCGGGAGATTTAGTGGAGCAGAGCATAGTGAGTGTTGGTTCTACTAGAATTAGAGTCTATATTGATGGCAACTTAGTACGAGAAAAGAGATTATAAAGTAAGGAGCGATTTATGAAGAAAGGTAGAATAATTAAAGCATATGCCGGTTATTATTATGTCTTAGATTCTGTTAAACAGCAAGTATATGAGACATCTTTACGCGGTAGATTTAGACAAGAAGGGTTGGACTTTTATGTAGGAGATATGGTTCGTTTTTCTGTAATTGATGAAGCTGAACAGACAGGTGTGATTGAGGAGTTGTTGCCTCGTAAAATTAAATTAGAGCGTCCGGCGGTGGCTAATATAGATCAGGTCGTTTTAGTCTTTGCTGCTCAGCAGCCGAAATTTGATAGCAGATTGTTAGATCGTTTTCTATTGTTAGCGGAGGCTTACGAGTTAGAAATTTTAATCTGTCTTAATAAAGTAGATTTGATCGATTACAAGGAGGCAGAAAGATTAATGGCTTCTTATCAGCAGGCTGGTTATCGTGTTGTGTATACTGCTGCTCAGACAGATAGAGGTCTAGAAGACTTGCGTAATCAATTAGCTAATCGTATCTCAGTTTTAGCTGGACCATCAGGAGTGGGCAAGTCTAGTCTGCTAAATTGCTTAAATTCTGAAGCTAAGCTGGCTACTGAGCAGGTTAGTGAGAAGATTCAACGCGGCAAACATACTACGCGACATGTGGAGTTAATAACTTTAGATAATGAAGGTTTAGTAGCTGATACACCGGGCTTTACTAATTTAAGTATTGATTTTATTCGTCCACGCCAATTAGCTTATCTGTTTAAAGAAATGAGAGATTATATTCCTAAGTGTAAGTTTAATGATTGTTTACATGACCATGAGCCGCAGTGTGCAGTTAAAGCAGCACTTAAAGAGAATAAGATTGCTCAATCTAGATATGATAGTTACTTAAATTTCTTATCTGAGATAAAGGGGGAGAATAATTATGGTTAAGATTGCACCATCAATTCTATCATCAGATTTCTGTAATTTAGCACAAGAGATTAAAAAAGTTGAGAATGCTGAGTATTTGCACTTAGATGTGATGGACGGTCACTTTGTACCAAATATCACTATTGGGGTTCCAGTAGTAGAAGCGATTAATCAAGAGACGGATGACTTTATTTTGGATGCTCACTTAATGATTGAAAATCCTGATCAATATATAGCTGATTTTTCAGCAGCGGGAGCTGACTTAATTACAGTTCACGCGGAAGCTTGTCCTCATCTGCATCGTACCGTCCAAAGTATTAAAGACCAAGGTTTACAGGCGGGAGTGGCTTTAAATCCGGCGACGTCACTAACAGTTTTAGATAATATCTTAGAGGAGATTGATTTAGTTCTGATTATGACAGTCAATCCTGGTTTTGGCGGACAGGAATTTATTTCTACTATGATTCCTAAGATTGCTAAGTTAAGTAGTGTTATTGAGGCGCGTGATTTAGAAGTGGATATTCAGGTAGATGGAGGAATTAAACTGCATAATGTAGATCAGGTTGCTGAAGTAGGAGCTAATGTGATAGTAGCCGGTTCGGCAATTTTTGGTAGTGCTGATCCAGGTTCAGCAGTTACCGAGTTAAGAGAAAATTGTAGATAATTAAATCTATAAGCAGGGATTTAGCTGTTAATGTAGAAAGGTATAAAAGAGGTATTTGTTAGTTATGAATTTTAAGTTGAATAAAATTTAATAGATGCTTCGGGGCTAGGTGTAATTCCTAACCGGCGGTGTGACTAATTAGTAGTCGAGTCCGCGAGCTAGTTACTGCTAGCTGATTTGGTGTGATTCCAAAACCGACAGTTAAAGTCTGGATGAGAGAAGCAGTTTAAATAAGATCATGCTAAGAAGATTCCCGGAGTTAAGCTGGGAATCTTTTTCTAGTTTAAGGGTAAATTAGTTAGAAATGAGGTGGTGGATTAAATGGCAGCAAAGAAGAGTGATCGTCACTATATGAAGCGAGCTTTAGAGTTAGCAGCTCAAGGTCGGGGACGAGTTAATCCTAATCCAATGGTGGGGGCAGTAATTGTTAAAGATGGTCAAGTAGTAGGCGAAGGCTATCATCAGGCGGCTGGAGAAGCTCATGCCGAAGTTAATGCTTTAGCTGATGCTGGCAGTGATGCTCAAGGGGCAACGATCTATGTAACTTTAGAGCCTTGCTCCCACTATGGTAAGACGCCGCCCTGTAGCAAAGCATTAATTGAAGCGGGGATAGCACGAGTAGTAGCTGCTATGGAAGATCCTAATCCTTTAATTGCTGGTAGAGGATTAGAGGAGTTAGCTAAGGCAGGTATAGAGGTAGACTCAGGCTTGTTAGAAGAGGAAGCTAAAAAGTTAAATGAAGCTTTCTTAAAGTATATTACAACTGATCGTCCGTTTGTAATCTTAAAGAATGCATTAACGTTAGATGGTAAGATTGCTACTAAAAGCGGCAGCAGTAAGTGGATTAGCGGTACTCAGTCACGAGAGCTGGTACATCAGTTGCGTGATGAAGTTGATGGCATCTTAGTAGGGATTGGTACTGTAATTGCTGATAATCCACGCTTGACTACTCGGTTGGAAGATAGAGGAGGAGTTGATGCTACGAGAATAATCTTAGATCCTAAATTAGAGATCTCACTTGCAGCTAAAGTAGTTAACTTAGAGTCAGAAGCTAAGACAGTAGTAGTGACAGCTCCTAAAAATAGTGAGACTAAGAAGGCAGAACAGTTAATCGATAAAGGAGTTAAGATCTTAACAGTTCCGGCAGTTGACGGTTATTTAGATCTTGATTGTTTATTGACGAAGCTAGGTGAGTTAGAGATGATGAGTTTATTAGTTGAGGGTGGTAGTGCTGTTAGTACTTCTTTCTTATTTAACGGATTGGTCGATAAATTAATCTATTTTATTGCTCCCAAAATTATTGGTGGTAGTGAAGCTGTTGGTGTTGTAGGGGGCTTAGGAGTAGAGCAGGTTAATGATGGAATTGAGATTGATGATTTAGAGGTTACTAAAAGTGGGGCTGACTTGATGGTTACAGGTTATCCTAATTATCGAGGTGAGGAGTAATGTTTACCGGAATTGTAGAAGAGATTGGCGAGATTAGCCGTATTAATCGCGGCAGTCAGTCGATAGAGTTAGAGACTAAGGCAGAGCAGGTATTAGAGGATATTGAGTTAGGAGCTAGTATAGCAACAAATGGTATCTGTTTAACAGTAACAGATTTTAGTCAAGAACACTTTACTGTTGATGTTATGCCGGAGACACTGCGTAAAACAAGTTTACAGGAGCTTAAGGTGGGCTCGCCAGTTAATCTTGAACGAGCTCTTCGCTTAGACGACCGGCTAGGTGGTCACTTAGTGTCAGGACATATTGATGGAACAGGTGAGATTAAGAGTAAAGTGCGGGAAGATAATGCTATCTTGGTGACTATTACTCTACCAGATAGCTTGGAGAAGTACTTAATTCCTAAAGGTTCGATTGCTATTGATGGTGTTAGTTTAACGATAGCCCACTTAGGAGAGCAAGAATTTACCGTTTCTTTAATTCCGCATACTGCTAAGATAACAATCTTAGGTACTAAAAGTGTAGGCGATATAGTAAATTTGGAGGCAGACTTAGTTGGTAAGTATGTAGCAAGTATCTTAGCTGGCGATCGCGATAGTAATAACCAGCAAGATTCAGAGGTTGATTTAGATTTATTGCAGCAGAATGGTTTTCTATAATTTGGCGAGGAGGAATTGTAATGGGGTTTGAATTTAATGAAGTAGAAGAAGCAATAGCTGATATTAAAGCAGGTAAGATGATTGTGGTGGTTGATGATGAAGATCGGGAGAATGAAGGTGATGTAGTAGTAGCGGCGGAGAAAGCTACTCCTGAGACAATTAATTTCATGGCTACTTATGCTCGCGGTTTAATCTGTATGCCGGTAACTGGAGAGCGGTTAGATGAGTTAGAGTTAGACCAGATGGTTAATTATAACTCTGACTCTCACGAGACTGCTTTTACTGTGTCAATTGATCATAAGCAGACCACAACTGGAATTTCAGCTTATGAACGATGTCAGACGATTCAGGAAGTAATTAATGATGATGCTCAAGCTGAGGACTTTACGCGACCGGGTCATGTCTTTCCACTGCGGGCTAGAGCAGGAGGTGTTTTAAGACGGGCTGGTCATACAGAAGCAGCAGTTGATTTAGCTAGATTAGCTGATCTCTATCCGGCTGGTGTCATCTGTGAGATTATGAGTGATGATGGTAGTATGGCACGAGTTCCAGAACTGATGGACTTTGTAGAGGAGCATGGTCTAAAGATTATTACGATTGAGGATCTGATTAAGTATCGTATTCGGCGTGATCAGTTAGTACAGAGAGTAGCTGAAGTGGAGATGCCGACAAAGTATGGTAACTTTAAGGCTTATAGTTATGAAGAGGACTTAGGAGATGATTGCCACTTAGCTTTAGTTAAAGGAGATATTGAGAACCAAGAAGATGTCATAGTCAGAGTTCACTCTGAATGTCTAACCGGTGATGCATTAGGCTCGTTGCGTTGTGATTGTGGTGATCAGTTAGGTGAAGCACTTACTAAGATTGAAGAAGAAGGTAGAGGCGTTTTACTCTATATGCGTCAAGAGGGGCGCGGAATTGGTTTAGGAAATAAGTTAAAAGCTTATGAGCTACAGGATCAAGGTCGAGATACTGTTGAGGCTAATGAAGACTTAGGCTTTGATGCTGATTTACGTGATTATGGGATTGGAGCTCAGATTTTAGCTGATTTAAATTTAAGCAGCATTAGGTTAATGACTAATAATCCGCGTAAGATTATTGGATTAGAGGGCTATGGATTAGAGATTAGTGATCGGGTGCCGTTAGAGATTGAGTCTAACTGTAATAATGAGCATTATCTACAGACGAAGAAGGAGAAGTTAGGTCATCTGTTAGATGAAGATTTTGTGGAGTAAGGAGTTGTGTAGGTTTGTGGTAAATAAGATGTTTTAAATTTTATTTTGAGGGGGATTAATAATAATGAATCAGGTATTTGAAGGAAAATTAGTAGGAGAAGGACTTAAGTTTGGAATTGTAATTGGACGATTTAATGAATTTATCTCTAATAAGTTATTAAGTGGAGCAATGGATGCGCTAAAGCGGCATAATGTAGCAGAAGATGATGTTGAAGTAGCTTGGGTACCAGGAGCATTTGAGATACCACTAATTGCTAAGAAGATGGCTCGTAGCGGTAAGTATGATGCTGTTATCTGTTTAGGAGCAGTAATTAGAGGTGAAACTCCACACTTTGATTATGTCTGCAATGAGGTATCGAAAGGCATTGGCAAAGTAGGATTGCAAGAAGAACTACCAATTATGTTTGGGGTTATAACTACTGATACGATTGAACAGGCTATTGAACGGGCAGGTACTAAAGCTGGTAATAAGGGCTGGGATGCAGCGGTTAGTGCTTTAGAGATGGCTAATTTAATTACTGAGATTGAAGCTTAAATTAGTTTGAATAGGAATTAATTAATGGCTCCTTGGATT
>JBNJEL010000073.1:0-9673 GCA_051745835.1 Bacillota bacterium | reverse complement strand
ACCTTACTTTCTTCTGTAGCAACTGCTATCTTCTTCATTAATTAGCCTCCTTTAATTTAGACTTAATATTTTTCCACAGCTGATTAAGCGCTACAGCTGCTGATGATTCTTTTCTGCTTTCAACCACTAACTTACCTTGCTGCATGGCTTTCATAACTGCTTTATCAAATGGAACCTTACCCACTAAACTAATCTCTTCTTGCTGACAAAAGCCCTCAATTTCAGCAGTAATCCCTTCATTTAGATCCGATTTATTAATTACGACTAAAGGAGTAATACCAAAGTGAGCTACTGCCTCCAATACTCGTTTCAAATCTGCTAATCCTGACTTAGTTGGTTCTGTTACTACCACAGCATAATCAGTTCCAGATAGAGAGGCTACTACAGGACAGCCAATTCCCGGCGATCCGTCAACTAATAGTAATTCTAGTTCCTTCTCTCGAGCTATATCTTCTGCTCGCTGACTAACCTGACTAACCAACTTACCAGAATTCTCAGCACCTACACCTAATTTAGCATGAACCATTGGCCCAAATCGAGTTTGAGAATTAAATATCTCACCTGTAACTTCTGGTTTTAAAGTTAAAGCTTCAGTAGGACACTTAGCTGTACATAATCCGCAGCCTTCACATTTAAATTCATTAACTCTAAATTCTTCATCAATAGCATCAAAGTTACAAAGTTCAGCACAGAGACCACAGTCAATGCATTTTGATTCATCCTTAACAGCTAAATGAGAACCACGATACTCTTTACTCTCTTTGATCTTAGGTTGCATCAATAAGTGCATATTAGGCGCATCTACATCACAATCAGCCAAAACTAACTGATCTGCCAAAGCTGTTAAATTAGCAGTAACAATTGTCTTACCAGTACCACCTTTACCGCTAATTACTGTTACTTTCTTCATCTAACCACCTTCTTTATTGTAGCAAATACTTCTTGAAACTTTTCCTGCCAATTTGTCATCTCTTCTACAAAGGGAATTCCTTCAGAATATAGTTCAGCAATTTGCTGCTTAAATGGAATCTTAAGTAAAATAGGAATTCCCTGCTTATGACAATAATCCTCAATTAAAGCATCAGAATCAGGATCTGAACGATTAATAATTACTCCATAAGGTTTATCTAAACTCTCCACTACTTCTACCGCCATCTTAAGATCATGCAGTCCAAAGGGAGATGGTTCAGTTACTAAAATACAGTAATCACTATCAACAGTCGCCTCTATTGTCGGACAAGTAGTCCCCGGCGGAGCATCAATAATTACAGTTTTATCCTGATTAATATTCTCTTTAAGCTCTTCAATTACTGGTACAGCAGAAATTTCTCCAATCTTCAACTCACCCTGCCAAAATTCTAATTGGTCATCTAACGCGCATTTAAGTTCTCCTGCTTTAACCTGCTCTTCAGCAATTGCTCCTTCAGGACAGATATGTTTACAGCCCCCGCAGCTATGGCATAATTCAGAGAACACCATCAACTCATCACCAAATAAAGCTAAAGCATTATACTGACAGAAATCTACACACTCTTGACACTGAGTACACTGCTGTTGATCAATTACTGGTACTTCACGCCAGACAATTTCACTAGCATCAGTAAAATTAGGATCAATAAAAATTGATGAATTTGGTTCTTCAACATCAGCATCTAAAAATTGTACATCAGAAAGAGATAAGGCTAAATTAGTAGCTACTGTAGTCTTACCAGTTCCTCCTTTACCGCTTAAGATAGTTATTTCCATCTGTCATCACCTACTTTTAATTAATATGTCCGCGATTAGTTGGTGCCTCTATCTGATTTAACTCTCCTGCTTGATAACGATCGACTACTTCTGATAATTTATTACCTTCTGCTTCATAAATTGAGATTCCAGCATTATCTAAACCACTAAATGCTTTAGGACCAATACGATATAAAATCACACTATCTACATCTTGATCAGCAACCATCTGAGCTAGTTCTACCCCTGCCCCGCTAGCAGAATTAGCAGCAGAATTCTCTATAAAGTCTACTTCTTCATTATCTAAATCTACGATTGCTAAGTACTCTCCACGACCAAAACGAGAATCCAACTTAGCATCCCAACCTGTATCTTCACTTGTAGTTAATCCAATCTTCATTATTATCCACCCCTTATTTAAATTTAATTATTATCATTAGCTCACTATCATTATAAGCTAATAATGAACATACGTCAAGAAATTATTTACTTTATTAACTAATTTCTACTTGCTTTTTATCTATTATTACCTTTAATCATTAAGTTATACCCCTACTTGTTAGTCTGACATTCAGCACAATAACCATAAATTTTAATTGAATAATCTGTTACTTTAAATCCTGTTTTCCCCTCTACTGTTCTGGTAAAGTTATCAGGCAACAGATCATTAACTTCAATTATTTTACCGCACTCCTTACAGATTAAATGATTATGTTCCGAACAATGAGGTACTCTAATCTCATACTTAGCTGAACCATCAGCAAAGTTACGCTTAATTACTAATCCTGTCTCTACTAAAAGATCTAAAGTACGATATACTGTTGCTAATCCGATAGATTTATTCTTTTGACAAGTTAAATCATAGATCTCTTTAACCGTCAAATGCTGATTACTATGCTCTATCAAAACCTCAATAATAGTTAACCGTTGGGAAGTTAAGACCCACTCTATCCTAGGTTTTAAATACTCAACTACCTGTTCGATATCTAACGGTTCTTCAGGTTCTAAACTCATGATTATTCCTCCTGACCCTCATTCGCTATTATTATTATAAATCTTTTATGAACATATGTCAATAATAGAATAAATAAAAAACAGATGCAGTAATTAAACCACATCTGTTTAATATTCAATAACTCTTAATCTATCTTATACTTAACTAAATCTTCATTAAATTGTAATGAATCTGATAAATCCAAATGGCCAATTAAACTCTCCACTCTCTGACCCTCTATTTTAAAACGAACTGCTTTTACTTGAGATAATTGCGTCATAGTATTAACAATAGAGTAAATAGTCATAATCTCCCCAGTACTACCGCCCCAGTGATTACTCCGCAGTTTCTCATTAAAATTTAACACCAGTACTTGATCCTGTAACTGCCAGGATAATAACTTAGCTCCTTGAGGAATTGTCTTCCCTAAATCTGATTCAGTAGGTCCAGCAATTAATTCTTGAATAATATTACGGTATAACTTTTGAGATTTAATTGCTCTTAATTCATAATCTAAGTTCTGCCCTTGATTAGTACTAAAGTATAGCTTAACTTCCTCTGACTGTTGAGGAAATCCAATTACTGTCATTATTAATACTGAAATTACTACTAACGAAATCCCAGCAAGTACTAAGTTATCAATTATCCCTTTCTTATGTAACATTATCTATCCTCCTTAGCCTGACGATTAAAGAAAGCAACTATCCCTTTATAAATCCCTTCTGCTGCTTTCTTTCTAAATTCTGTCTCTCTTAACAAACTTTCTCCTTGAGAATTAGTTAAAAAAGCTACCTCTACCAAAATTGAAGGCATAACTGCCTTCTCTAAGACATAAAGTTCATCAAATCTAACTCCGCGATTATCTAAACCAATCTTTTGTTGTAAATTATCCTGAACTGTCTTAGCTAACACTAATGTATCACCATAGCTATCAGGATAGACAAAAGTCTCTGTTCCCGAAGCATCATCATCCTGGTGAGCATTAGCATGAATACTAACAAAGATATCACTATCAAACTCGTTAGCCATATTAGCTCGCGACCAAAGAGTAATATAACGATCCTTACTTCTAGTAACTTTAACCTCAGCCCCAGCCTCTTTTAATAATGCTACCAATTCTTGTGCTACACCTAAATTAACATCTTTCTCTCTAATACCATTAATTCCAATTGCTCCAGGATCAGCGCCACCGTGACCGGCATCCACTACAATCTTCTTCCCTGTTAATTCTAACTCTGGACTATCATCTGTAAGCTTAAGCTCAATCTGACTAGTTTGATCATTAGAACTAACCTGATAATCCATATCATACGGTAATTCAAAGACTACTCGCGCCATCAACGGCTGTCGCGAAAATTGACTAACTCTTACATCTTTAATAACACCTTGCGGTTGAGCAATCTTATCTGGTTTAATATATCCAGCTGCTCCAGGAATATCAATTACTAGCCGATCAGGATAATTAAATTTTCTAACTTTATAATTAGATTCGGAATTTAAATTAACTTGTAGCTTAGTCTCTCCTGTTTGAGAAATAATATCAACCTTTTCTACTCGTTTATCAGAAGAAAGCTCCTCTTGATTATCCTTATTTTCTTTTGATTTATCCTTATCTTCTTTGCCTTCAGAACTACTAGCTACACTCTCTGTAGCTGTATCTCCTGGTCGTTCTAACTTAATTATTGTCTGATACGACTCTCCTGAACTACTAGATTTTAATTCATAATCAACTAACTCTTCTAAATCAATGACTGTCCGTGCAATATCTTTATGAAATTGAGCAGTTCTAATCTCTTCTATTAAATCATCCTCAATCTTAAGTTGTTGGTTAATTTCTCTAAAAATAGTTTCAGGAAAATCAACTATTAAACGGTCACCCTTCTCTAATGGTACAACTCTTGGTTCAACTGGATGTTTAGTACTAATTTTTATTTCAGCAGTAGATGAATTATAATCTATATCTACTAATTCTACTAAACGTTGAGGAGTTAAGATCAGACGATTAGGATTTTTACTATCTGACTTAACATCCATCTCAAACCACTTCTTCATTTCAAATTTAGCTCTAACTACCGAAGTTCCGTTACGCTGTATTTGACTTAAGTTAACTTGCTCGACTAACTGATTATCGATAACAAACTCTTCTTCTACAACATCTAATAGCATTCCCGGTATCTCTACTATGTATTGATCGGACTTAGAATCAAACTCTACTTGATAATCAGAAATTTCATCAGTCGCAGTAAGAGCAAATCTCTCTTCTTGATTATCATAGGCAAAATTAGTTACTTTAGGACTCATTTTCACCAGCAATTGATAACCATCCTGCTGTTTAACTACCTCAGTACTATAATCTAACGGTTGATAAAGATCTAAAACTATCCGTACAACTCCCGGCTTAAACTGACCATTCCGTACCTGATAGACTATCCCATTATTGATAGCTAAGTTACTAATCTGTTCTTTAAGCTGTGCATCAAAGATATCAATTACTAATCGATCAGGAGCTGTTAATGATTTAATTTCATATTCCGGTTGTTCGCTTGTCTTAATTTTAAGCATTTCATCTGACTGCTTATTCTGATAATTAATATCTTGCACCCGAGAAGAAGGCTTATAAAAATGTAATTGTTGATTATCATGCTCTACTTGATAGCCCAATACTTGAGCAATAAAATCAACAGGAACTAGAAGTTGATCATTCTTTAACTGAATAGCTTGATCTAACTGCTGCATCTTATCTCCTATCTGGGCTCTACTCTCACCTGCTCTTAACTTAATCACTTGATCATCCATCTTAATTCGAGCAGTCTTAATTACCTCCTGCCACTCAACTTCAACATCAAAATATTCCTGTAGATCTGTTACAGGCAATAAGAGATCATCCTCTGCTGTTACTAATCCTAAATCTGAAATAGCAACTTGATCATTAACTACTAAATCTAACTTACGATGTGCCGCTAAACCAGGTACTGTATGACAGAATATAATAAATAATGATAAAATTATTATTATTTTCTGAATATTAGATATTTTAATTGCTGACATTATTCTGCCTCCTAAATTTTAAAGTTCTTCATCAAAAAGGCTTATAGTTATTTATTCTCTCTTAAATAATTAATTTCCTGGTTTATTAGTGAAATTACATTAAAAATTTCTCACATTTAAATTAGATGAGTCCTAAATAGAGAAAGATTGTGCATTAAATAATCAAGTGATTTAATACACAATCTCAATCATAAATTAATTAATAAACTTATAAAATTACTTAACCAACTTAGCATGTCTAATCTGCATTCGCTTATGAGTCTGTAACATCTTCTGAGAAACTTTATTAATCTTCTCTTCACATTGTCGACAAATATTACGAAAATCCTGTTTATCTATTCTTTCACCACATATACTACAAATCATCAATCTCCCCCCCCTTAATAATTAAGTTATTAACTCTTAATAAAAGTGATTATTTTCACAACTACTCTAAAAAAACAAAACTATCTATATACTAGTTTCTAGATCAAATTATAAAATACCTGCATCTTCTTTTAAATTTTTAAGCGGTAGGATTTTAAAATCCTACCGCTTAAACTTAATCAATATTATTTATTTACCACTGATTACCCTGATTGCCTTGTGAGTTATTACCTTGTGAAGAATTTCCTTGAGAGTTACTATCTAATTCTTCTGAAAAGTACTCAATTATTTCATCAGTTACATCTTCTCCTCCACTAACTACTGTATCTTCTTTCAAAATAAGATCTAATCCTAGCTCTTTACGCGCTTCATCTAACTGTGGATCAATCTTGTTTTTCTCTGCTTCATAATCCTCTTGAACAGCTCCTACTTTTTCTCGAAACTCCTGCTGTAACTTCTGAATCTTTTCTTGATCTTCTTCAGGATCTAATTCTTGAATCTTTTCCCGATACTCCTTCTGTAATTTTTGAGCACGTTGTTGAATATTCTGTTCTTCTTCCTGTAAAGTAGGATGAGCCTGATAGACTTCATCCATATTAACATAGCCTATCTTAGCATCAGCTGCTTGAACAAATCCTGCAACTCCTAAAATTAAACTGAAGACCAAAGTAAATACCATCAGCTTTTGTTTAGACATTGTTTATACCACCTTTCTGATATTAATCAATTTATTCCATCTGTTCTTCTTCCATTTGTTCTTGCTCTTGCTCCATTTGCTCTTGCTCCATTTGCTCTTGTTCCATATTTTCTTGCTGTTGTTGCTCCTGTTCCATATTTTCTTGCTGCTGTTGCTGTTGTTCCATCTGACTATCCGGTTCTAAACTTTCCGGTTCTTGAGCTGTTCCACAACCAACTAAAGTCAAACTTAATACTACTAAAATAGCTAATAATGTTCCTCGTTTGTTAATCTTCATTTTTACTAACCTCCTTTAATTAATTAATAAATCGCTTTAACTTAATTCACTATTAGTATAAGTAGTAAATGTGATAAAATTGTGATAAAGAAGTGAAAGATTAATGAAATTTTTAATCTACTAAGTCTAAATAAAAACCAAAAGTAGACCCATTACCTAATTCACTATCTACAAAAACCTCTCCCCCGTGCTGTTCTACAATCCACTGCACAATAGATAAACCTAAACCGCTACCTTGTTGACTAGGAGTATGAGCTTTATCCACCTTATAAAAACGCTCCCAAATATTTTGTAACTCTGTTTCTGGAATACCTACTCCATTATCTTGAACCCAAAATTTCACCTGTTTACCTATCAAGCTAGCTCCTAATTCAATCCAACTTTGCTGCTCATCTGCTAAAAATTTATAAGCATTATCCAATAAATTCAATAGTACCTGCTTAATCTTCTGTTGGTCAACTCTAATACTAACTTCTTCTGTTAAATAATTAAGTTTAAAATCAAAACCACGGTCAAAGTTTCCTTTTCTAAAGATAGTTGCTACCTCATCTAAAATATAATTGACCTGCACTTCTGTTAAAACAAGACCACTATTGTTACTCTCATACTCTGCTAACTGCAGTATTTCATCTACTAATTCAGTCAAACGATTAGTCTCTTCTAAGATAATCTGTAGATAATTATCATAATCTTCTTTAGAATCTACAACTCCATCTAACATTACCTCAGTCGAACCTTTAATTGAAGTTAATGGTGCTTTAAGTTCATGAGAGACATTAGCAACAAAGTCCTTCTGTAACTGCTCAAATCGCCATCGTTCACTAATATCTTGAAACAGCCCAACTACTCCCCATAATTCTTTATCAATATAAATTGGAGTACAATGTATTAAAAAGTATTGTTCAATTCTACCTTGTACTAAAGTTACCTCCTCTTGTACCGGCTCCTTTTGAGTTAATGATTCTTGAAAGATAGATTCTATCTGTTGATTAGCAATAACCGTTGTTAACTTTAAACCTATCAAATTATCATCTGTTAAATTAAATAAGTCCTTAATTGTCCCATTAACCAAAATAATCTTCTCGGTTTCATCAACTGCTAACAGTCCTTCTTCCATTCCAGTTAAGATATGTTTTAATTTGTTGCGTTCTTTTGTTAAATCTTTAATAGTACTCTGTAATTCAGTAGATAAATAATTCATACTCTCTGCTAAGTTATCTAACTCCTCATAACTATCTACTTCTACTTCCTTACCAAAATTCCCCTTGCTAAACTCTAAAGCAACACTATTTAATTTACTTAACGGAGCAGCTAAAGACCTTGACCACAGATAAGAGATAATCATCGCCAATAAGATAGCTAAAATGGAGGAATAAAACATCATTCGCTGCACTAAATTAATTGTAGAATTTATTCCTGCTACTGAAGTAAAAACTAAAAGTGCCACCGTATTATCATCGGCAAGTGATAAAGGAAATCCAATTAGTAACATCGGACGCTCAAAATAAGAAGATTCTATGCGTTGAGAAATAATATTACCTTCTAGAACATCATCTAAGTTCAAAAAATTAATCTTATTCTGACCTTCAGCAATCATCGTAGGATAACTTAAAGTTAAGTAACCTTCATCATCAACTATCCAAGCCTGTCCAGAATTTAATTTAGCTATCACCTGCAACCAGTTATTAGCTTTAGTTTTATCTTCCTTCTGTAACGCCTCAACTAAAAATTCAGTCATTACTTTACTGTTATTAATAATCTCTGTTTCTTTATTCTCATAATAACTTCTTTTAAAGAAGTAAATAGTAGATGAACCTAATACAATAATAATTATTAAACTTACTACTAAAAATCGCAATAATAACTTACTAAATAAATTATTTAACTTAAATCTACTCCAATTCAAACTTATAACCTACCCCCCACACCGTCTGAATATAATCTTTAATTTCCCCACCTAATTTTTGACGCAGAGACTTAATATGAGTATCTACTGTCCTTACATCACCAAAGTAATCATAGCCCCAAACTTGATTTAATAGTTCCTGACGACTAAATACTTGTTGGGACGCTGAAGCTAAAAGCCATAATAGATCAAATTCCTTGGGAGTCAATTCAATTTCTTCTCCTTCTACTGCAACACTCCTACAATCTTTATTAATAATTAGTTCTCCTAACTTAAGTTCTTCTTGAACAGAACAATTCTGTTGATTTGCCCTTCTTAAAATTGCTTTTGCTCTAGCTACTACTTCTTTAGGACTAAACGGCTTGGTAACATAATCATCAGCCCCTAATTCTAAACCAGTAATTCGGTCTGTTTCCTTAGTTTTAGCACTTAGAATAATAATGGGGATATTATTTTGAGGTCGCAACTTTTTACAGATCTCCCACCCATCCTGCTCAGGTAGCATAATATCGAGAATAATCAGATCGATACTTTCATCAGCTACCTTATTTAAACCTGATTTACCGTCATGAGCTAAAATAACCGAGAAGTTCTCAAACTCAAAGTAATCTTTTAAAATTTGACATATATTCCGATCATCTTCGATAATTAAGATTGTAG
>JBNJEL010000072.1:0-10071 GCA_051745835.1 Bacillota bacterium | reverse complement strand
AGTTAAATCAATCATTAATTTTCCACTCCCCTTAGCTTATAGGTTTTATATTAATTAAAACACACTTTGTTACCTATTTTAAAATTGCTTCCCCTCATTTATCTAAATAATTAGTTGCTATCTGGAACTACGATTGTCCCTTTATCCTTAGTTAAAGAATCTAAACCGTTATCTAAAGAAGTAATAATTGCTTTTTCTCCACCATTCTCTACAAATTGAATAGCAGAAGCAACCTTAGGTCCCATACTTCCAGCACCAAAGTGACCTTCTTCTAAATAACCTTTCATTTCAGAAACTTCAACTACATTTAATTCTTTCTGTTCTGGAGTACCAAAGTGAAGCATAGCATTTGGCACTTCAGTTAATACCATTAAAATATCTGCATCTAACTCTTCAGCCATCTGTTCTCCAGCTCTATCTTTATCAATTACAGCTTCTACACCTTTATAACAGCCTGGCTCTTCTTCTACTACTGGAATTCCTCCACCACCAGAAGCTACTACAACAGCACCTGAGTTAACTAATGACTTAATAGCATCAATCTCTACAATTCCTTGTGGTTTAGGAGATGGTACTACCTTTCTCCAGCCACGTCCTGCATCTTCAATCCAGTCTTCATCCTTTTCTTCCATCATTTTCTTAGCATGATCTTCATCATAGAAAGGCCCAACTGGTTTAGCAGGATTATCAAATGCTTCGTCATTCTCATCTACGATAACCTGAGTTACGACTGACAGGATTGACTTATCTTCAATTCCGCCTTGAGTTAACTTTTCTCTTAATGCTTGCTGCATCATGAAACCAATCTGACCTTGAGTTTCAGAAACACAAACATCTAACGGCATAGCAGGCACTTCATCCTTAGCTGCCTCCTGTTGAATTAATAATGTTCCTACTTGCGGTCCATTACCATGTGTAATAGCTACTTCATGTCCCTCTTTTACAATTTCAGTAATCTCACTAGCAGTATTGTGAATATTAGCTAGTTGCTCTTCTGCAGTTCCTTCTTCGTCCGCTTGCTTTATAGCGTTACCACCTAATGCAATAACAATTCTTTTTCCCATTCTGCCACCTCCAAATAGAAATAACTAATAAATGATTATTTTTATATCTCTATATTTATTATTAAATAAAATTAAAGTTTCTCCTTCTTAATTATTAAAAAATATTTAATTATTTAGTCTAAATTTAAATTAAATTTAACATTAATCGAACATAAAACTTAAGTTTAAATTACTAACAAGAACTAAATTAATTATAACAACCACAAAACATAATTTCAATATAACTTAAATTTCTCCTGCAATCTTCAATAAAAATTAAACTTTAATAATCTTCACAAAAAAATAATAAATTATATAATTTCATTTTACGCAACTTCTATTATTATAACAATAAATTTAATAAAATAAAAGACATTATCCCAAATTTGTAGCAAATATTTAAAATCTAAATTAATATCAATTTTAAAATTAAATCACATTTTAATATAATAAAATAATCACATTAAAATAAAGCCTCCGGTTATCGAAGGCTTATTAAACTTATTGGTTAGATTATGTAAAGTTAGCAGACTGATTAGCTAACTTCTCCAATTTATCTTGTACCATCTGGTGAATCTCTCTAACTGATCGATTCATCATTACTTCAATAGCCTGATCAACAGAATTAACTGCATAGATATTGAAATCACCTTCTTTTACTGCACTTTTAATATCTCTTTTTAACATCAAATTATCTAAATTCTGCTGAGGAATAATTACACCTTGGCTACCTGTTAAACCTTTTATCTGACATATCTTATAGAAACCTTCGATTTTATCATTTACTCCACCAATAGGCTGAATTATACCTCTTTGATTCATCGAACCAGTAATTGCTAAATCCTGTCTCACAGGTAATTCAGCAATAGATGATAAAAGAGCAATTAACTCCGCACACGAGGCACTATCACCATCAATTCCACCATAATTCTGTTCAAATGTTAAAGAAGCTGATAAACTCAATGGAATATCACTAGCATACTTACCACCTAAATATCCTTCTAAAATCATAACTCCTTTATCATGAATTTTACCACTCATCTCTACTTCACGTTCAATATTAACTACTCCCTGTTGACCTAAAAAAGTTCGAGCTGTAATTCTCATTGGACGACCAAATGAATATTCACCCGTCTGATAAACTGATAAACCATTAATTTGACCTATTTTCTTTCCAGTTACATCAACTAAAATATGTCCTTTCTTAATCATATCTTGAATCTTCTCTTCTGACAGATTCAAACGATACTCTTTTTCAGTAATTGCTCGATTAACATCTTCTAACTCAACATATTCCTGACTTTGATCCGTCCAAGCATTAGCCTCAAATAACAATTCTAAAATCTCATTGAATCGAGTCGATAACTTACTCTTGCTATTAGTTAATCGACTACTATATTCAACTATTCGCCCCACTGCTTCTACAGTAAAGTGTTTAATCTGTTCACGCTGACTGATAAATGATATAAAAGAAGCAAACTTTTTCATATTCTCTTGATTACGCTCCATCTCTACATCAAAATCAGCTTTAATCTTAAATAACTTTTTAAAGTCTTCATCGTAATTATATAGTAATTTATAAGTTAAAGGATTACCAATCATAATTACTTTAACCTCTGTTGGGATTGGTTCCGGCTTTAAGGTAGTAATTGGCATCGCTTGATACTGCTGATTAATATTCTCTATCTCAATCTTTTGATTAAGCAAGGTACGCTTTAATTTCTGCCAAGCTAAAGGAGAAGAAAGCAACTCCTTAGCTTTTAATATTAAATAACCTCCATTAGCCTGATGGATAGCTCCTTCTTTAATCATAGTAAAGTCAGTAGAGATAGTTCCTAATTGACTTTTACCCTCTATCTTACCAAAGAGGTTATAGTAAGTAGGATTAGATTCATAAATTACTGGTGCCCCTTCCAAACCCTGATTATTTACCAGTAAATTAACTTGATATCGATTAAAGAAAGATTGATCATTACTTTGAAATGATAGTTTAGGTAAAGAATTACTAGAGTCAGATTCGTTATCAACTTTAAATTCATCTAAATTATCTATAATATCAGACTGCACTTCAGCTAAGTAATCTATAACCTCCTCATAATCTTCATACTTATCCTTTAATCGAGTAATAATAGGTCTAATTACAGATAAAGCTATCTTTTGTTCACGATCTTCTAACTCTTGTTGAGCTTTAGATTTTAGATTATTTATCTTACGCATCACCTGTTCTAATTCATCTTGAATCTCCTGACTTTTCTCTCTAAGCTCATTTCTTCTCTCCTCAGGTAGCTTTTGAAATTCATCCTGCTCAATAGTCTCACCATCTTCATTAATCGGTACCGGTACTAAATCATTCCCCATATTCTGCAGTACAAAACCTTCTTCTCTAACCTCTCTTTCAAACTCCTCCATAATCTGGTTCGACTGTTGACGATAATTACTCATAATTTGATTCTTCTCTACTTTATACTCTTCCCCTGCAAAGACTTGAGCTATCTCTTCTTTTAATTCTGCTATTAAATCTTCCATATCTTCCTTGAAATTGATCCCTTCACCTACTGGCAACCTTAACGCACGTGGTTCTTCGGCATCAGTAAAGTTATAGACATAACATAGATCCCAAGGAGTATCTAATTCCTGAGACTTCTTATTTGCTAAAGTCTTCGCATAAGTTGTCTTACCTGTACCCGGGATACCAGCAATAAATATATTATATCCTTCCTGTTTTACTCTTAAGCCCAAATCCATAGCTTTAACAGCCCTATCCTGTCCAATTAACTCTTCAGAGATAGGCTCTAACTCATCTGTTGTTTCAAAATCAAATATAGCTGAATCACATTGTTGACTCAACTGAGCAGTAGTTACTTTAATTTCTTCTACCATATCTACTCTCCTCTCTAGAATTAATACTTCACTTTACAACTCTAACTGTATCTTTAGGATGAAACTTCTTATTTTCTCATATTATACTAATTACTACAAAAATTCATCATCTCCTTTATCAAAAAAAGCATACTTCTTTAATAGAAATATGCTTTAAAAATCAGATATTAACTTATTGAATAAAAGAATCAAAACCACTTTTTTATCTTTAATTAAGCTTAATATAATCCATAGGATTTACATGATTACCATTAACTAATACCTCATAGTGCAAATGAGGACCTGTACTGCGACCAGAATTACCACTATAAGCAATCAGATCGCCTCGTTCCACCTTTTGATTAACTTCTACATTTAATCTACGATTATGAGCGTACAAAGACCGAAAACCATGACCATGCTCGATAATAACTACTTTACCGTAGCCAACCTTCCAACCAGCATAGACTACCTTTCCACCACCAGTAGCATAAACTTCAGTACCATACCAAACTCCAATATCTATTCCTTCATGAACAATCCGCTCATTAGTTACTGGATGAGTACGATATCCATATTCAGAAGTAATCCTCTTATCTTTAACCTTTACTGGCCAGCCAGTCGGCTTTGATGCTAAATAATCTTTATATTCTACAGCACTCTCTTTTAATTTCTTTAATTCCTCTTTCTTCTGCGGAAAGAGAGATTTTAACTTATTAATTCTTTCTTCTGTACTATCAATAGAATCTCTAATATAACTGTCAACTAAATTAGGACCAATCCCAAACTTCTGATTAAAATCAATCGAAGTACTTTCTAAACTAACTACCTCTGTTCTTGTTCGAGCTAACTCTTCTGCACCTTGATTATAATTAATTATCCTCTTGATTTGATTATCAATCACCTCTAACTTCTTAAACTCCTGCTCTAAAGTTTTAGTCTCTTCAGCTAAATGGTATAATTTATTCTTTAATTCTTGATTTCTATCTTTAATTGAACGTAGACGAGCAATAGTCTGTTGAGAAACCTTATTTTGCTGATAATAGAATAAAAAACCTAAACTACTCCCTACAATAGATATAATAACTAAACTTATAATCAATTTAAGCATATTTTTAGAAATTTCAAAACTAATTAACTCATCTATCGAATGAGGAACAATTTTAATAGTCAATCTTTCATCTTGTTCCTGATTAGCGCCCACCTTATCCCTCCTTTAACCATTATCATAACTTAAGCCCCTACTCCTTTTGACCAGAATGAAGAATAGGGACTATTCATCCAACCTCCTTTCGGCAACTTGACAATCATAGCATTTTGTGCCTTAGACTCAAAGTTTTGCGACCTTATTTTTCAATAAGTGTACCTTTATCGTAGAGTTAAATTAACTTGTTTAATACTCTATTTACTTATTGATTAAATTAGTTATTATTAAGTTTATCTCCTGCATATTATTCAAAAAAAATTAAAAAAGCTCCTAATTCCAATTCGAAATTAGGAGCTTTAACTATTTAACTACTCTATAATTTTATTCCATAAATTCATATCTTCTAAACTACCGCTGATATTACAGTTTTGTACTAATCGTCCCTTATATTCATAACCTTCTTTCTTAAAAACTTTATTCATTCCCCATGAAGTAGCTCGAGCTATCGTATAAAGAGTATGATAATCTCTGTGTTTTAATTCTGTTTCTAACTGTTTAAGTAGATAAGTAGCATAACCACATCCGCGAGCTTGTGGAGCAGTAGCAAAATCAGTCATCTCAGCATTCTTAAATTTAGGAAAAGTATCTGCTGAAGCAGCAGCTACTAACTGATCTCCTTCATAGATCAAGCCATAAATCAGATTATTATCCATACAGTACTGAATATACTCCGCTTCGAAAATAGGTGTTGGATAAGAGTCAAACACTTCCTGATATAACTCAACCATCGCTCCAATATCACTAGGTTGAGCAAGCTTAAACTCACACTTATCATCTAACTTCATTATTCTGTTATCAGCACTTACTTCACTGAGACTATCAATTATCTTTTCTTCTTTAGCTAAATTAGACTCTGTACTCCGTTCAACAGTTGTATAATAACTCATAATAATAGCATCCTGATCTAAATAATAATCATCAATTTTAGCTTCACTTACAAATCCCAAATCAGCAAAAACCTGCTGATGATCAGGTCTAACTTTAATCCATAACTTACTATATCCTTTCCGCTCTGCTTCCACTTTTAACTTATTACCTAACTGTGTTAAATCTGAATCTGCTGCGTAATCCTTAACAGTAATTCTTTGATTGTAATCAGAATACTTAACCTCAGCTGAATAGTCTGAACTTACCAACTCTTCAAATTTATCATACTTTTGATTGACCTTTACAGAAGAGATAGACATCCCATCACCCCTATAATCTCGATTTTGATAGTAGTATATTATAAACTAACCTGGTCATCATCATTAAGTAACTTAGAAACTCCTCTTTCTTCTTCATCACTTTCGCTATCTTTTACTGGAGAAGCTTTACTTGTTTCATCCTTAATTTCAGGTTCAGTATAGACGACAATATCTCCTTCATAATTTCTTAAGACCGTCTTCTTGCTAGAAGATGAAATTACATAATTAGGAGTTACTGGAATCTTTCCTCCGCCGCCTGGAGCATCGACTACATAACGCGGGATAGCAAAACCAGAAGTATGACCAATTAACGATTCTAAAATCTCAATTCCAGTCGAAATTGAAGTTCTAAAGTGTTCAATTCCCCGCGATAGATCACACTGATATAAATAATAAGGACGAACTCTATTCTCTACTAACCGATGCATTAGATTCTTAATTACAGTTGGAGAATCATTCACATTTCTTAATAACACAGTCTGATTCCCTAATGGAAAACCATTATCCGCTAACTTAGCTAAAGCCTCTTTAGAACGAGATGTAATCTCTTTAGAATGATTAAAATGAGTATTGATCCATAGCGGTGAATATTGCTTTAATCGATTAACTAATTCATCATTAATTCTTTGTGGTAGAACAACTGGTACTCTACTACCAATTCTTACTATTTCTACATGCTCAATCTCTTTTAATTTAGCTATAATCTCTTCTAAAGTATCTAGATCTAATAACAATGGATCGCCACCCGATAATAAAACATCTCTAATCTCTGTATTATTAGCTATATACTCAATCCCTTCTTCTACCTGTTCCAAATTAATATGACTATTTCCATCTCCTACCTTTCGCTTACGGGTACAATGTCGACAAAACATCGAACATTGGTTGCTAACCATTAACAGTACACGATCAGGATAACGATGAGTCAAACCAGGCACCGGTGAATCTTCTTCTTCATGTAGCGGATCATCCATTTCATAATTAAACTCTTTTAATTCACGTTTTTGCGGTACAGCCTGCATCTTTATCGGACAGAACTCATCATCAAAATCAATTAGTGAAGCATAATAAGGAGTAATTGACATTGGAAATATCTTACGGGCTTCTTCAATTTCAGCTACTTGTTGATCAGAAATATCAAATCTTTTCTGCAGCTCATTTGCTGAAGTAATCCTATGCTCCATTTGCCACTGCCAATCTGCCCATTCTTCTTCAGTACAGTCCCATATTTCTTTAATTTTCTGTAAGTCCACTTTGTTTTATCACTCCTTAATGAATTTTTATTCTAATAAATTGCATAAATATTCCTTAAAAAACTCTAATTCCATAGATATATCTTATAATATCTTATAAAGATAGATCACTACATAATTATACATTAATAAAAATTCTAAGATGGTAGGTATAAAGGAAAGAACTAAGTTAATTTGAAGGTAGAAATGTTGAGGAATTATTTCCCACTTCTGTGTTTCGCAAAAAGTATAACAAAGTTCAACTACTATGTCAAGGCTAATTAAGAAACTAGTATCTATTTTGACACTATAAGGCTTAATTACTCAACAATTCAACACATAATTTAATTAAATACTTGGAATTATAAATTTAAACCTAGATTAATAAGGAGGTAAATAATGAATAATAATAATCAAATAGCCTGTAATGTAAGTAATTGTGCTCACTTTGGCGAAGGAAATATCTGCACGGCAGAAAAAATTAGCGTCAGCTCAAACACTTATACCGATAATAATTATAGCAGTAAGCAAGTTGATATGGAAATAGGTAGTATGGATAATCCAACAGAATCTAGAAAATCTAAAACTACTCAATGTATCACTTTTAAACCAGCTAAGAAATAAGTAATAAGGTGGGCAAGAGCCCACCTTATTCTACTTAATCCAACTTTACTTGAACTTCCTCTATATTCTCAATTGCTTGATTAACTAATTGATCAATCTCTAAATCTTCTTCTGCATATTGAACAAATCTTAACTTAGGCTTAGTTACTGGTGTCTCTGGTACAAATAAAGTGCAGCAATCATCATAAGGTTGAATTGAAGTTTCGTAAGTACCAATCTCCTTTGCTCGATCTTTAATCTCATTCTTATCTAAGCCTACTAAGGGACGAAAGACCGGCATCTCTACCACTGCATTAGTCGTATGTAGACTATCTAAAGTCTGACTAGCTACCTGTCCAATACTTTCTCCAGTAATTAAAGCTTTACCATCTTCACAAGCTGTTATTTGTTCAGCAATTCGCATCATCATTCTCCGCATAATAATAGTTAACATCTTCTCCGGGCAATGTTCATTAATTGCAGTCTGTACTTCAGTAAAAGGTACTACTCTAAGAGTTAAACTACCATTAGCATAACCGGCTAAATCTCGAGTAAGATCAATCACTTTCTCTTTAGCCCGCTGACTAGTAAAAGGCGGTGTATGAAAATAAATAGGAATGATACTAACGCCTCGTTTCATTGCCATCCAACCTGCTACTGGACTATCAATTCCACCTGATAATAACAAGCCAGCTTGCCCACAACTACCTAACGGCAGACCACCTGCTCCTGGTAAATCATTAGTATAGAGATAAGCCTGTTGATCTCTAATTTCAACATTTAACTGAATCTCCGGTTGATGCACATCAACACTTAACTTATCAGTATTGCGTAAAACATGTGCTCCTAACTTACTATTAATCTCCATCGAATCATACTTAAAACCTTTATTAGTTCGTCGTGTTTCCACTTTAAATGTCTGCTCATTAGCTGTTAATTGTTCTTTAACCAATTCTAGTCCTGCTTCCTTAATCTCCTCAAAATCCAATTCCGTCTCTTTAGCTAGACAGACTCCTACTATTCCAAAGACCTGCTGTAACTTAGCTGCTATCTGAGTTAGATTACCATCAGCCTCTACAAAGACTCGACCATGAGTCTTATAGATATCTACTTCACCCATATCGGCTAAAGTTGACCTAATATTAGCTATTAATTTATCCTCAAATAGATAGCGATTACTACCTTTAATTGCTATTTCTCCATAACGTATTAAAATTAAATCCTTCATTCCACTTCCTCCTTAATTAGCTCATAATCTTCCGTAACTGTGGTACAACCTCTGCCATTCGTTCAATAGTATAATCTATTTCTGCAATAGTATTGAGAAAAGACAGACTAAAACGCACCGCTCCCTCTAATCCTTGATCATCAACTCCCATAGCAGTTAATACATGACTAGGCTCTGCTTGCTGTGAAGAACAGGCAGAACCAGTAGAAAAGTAAATATTATCCTCCTCTAAAGCGTGTACTAACACCTCTCCTTTAACACCTCTAACAGAGAGATTGAGAATATGAGGAATTGAATCTGTTAACTTAGGACCATTAATCTCTACATTGTCTATCTCCTCAATTAATCCAGTAGCTAAACGCTCCTTTAACTGCTGCAGCTGATTACGCTGCTTTACTGAATTATCCTGTAGTAATTCTACAGCTTGACCACAGCCGACAATTCCCGGCACATTCTCCGTACCAGCTCGATAACCCCACTCTTGATCTCCACCTAACAACTGAGCATTTAATCGTACATCTTGATTGACATATAAAGCGCCGCATCCTTTAGGTCCGTGTAATTTATGACTACTAAGTGAAAGTAGATCAATCTCAGAATTACTAAGCTCTAAATTTAACTTCCCTACTGCTTGCACAGCATCAACATGAAGATAAAGCTCACTTGAACGATACTCTCTAATTATCTCTATTACCTCATCAATAGGCTGAAT
>JBNJEL010000071.1:0-10083 GCA_051745835.1 Bacillota bacterium | reverse complement strand
GGAGGCGTAGCAATGAAAGAGATAGTGCGGATCTTTTTAATCTTCCTGCGAATTGGTCTCTTTACATTTGGTGGCGGTTATGCAATGTTGCCAATTATTAAGCGAGAGTTAGTAGATAATTTAGGTTGGATTAGACAGGAAGATATTCTCAGCTACTATGCTATCGGCCAAAGCACACCAGGGATTATAGCGGTTAATATATCGACTATGACTGGTTATAATCTCCACGGCGTACCAGGTGCTTTAGCAGCAACAGTGGGCTTTATAACTCCTTCCTTAGTAATTATTAATCTGATTGCTAGCTTCTATCAGCGTTTTCAAGAGTTAGAAATGATTCAGCATGCTTTTTCAGCGATTCAGGTTGCAGTGGTGGGACTGATTAGTCAGATTGTGATTCAGATGTGGCAGCGTTCTGAGCAGGATAAACTAAGTCTAGCTATCTTTATTGTATCTTTTCTTAGTTTAGTAATCTTTAATCTATCTCCAGTCTGGGTTATTATTACCTCAGGTATTATTGGAATTTTGATATCGTACTGGCAAGGGGATTTAGAGGAGGCAGCACAGTGATCTATTTAATTCTTTATTGTGAGTTCTTTAGAGTAGGACTCTTTTCATTAGGCGGTGGATTAGTAGCTTTACCTTTTCTCCAGGAGTTGATTGCTAAGTACGGCTGGATGACTGGGGAAGAACTGTTAAATATGATTGCTATTTCTGAGTCAACACCGGGAGCTATCGGAATCAATACTGCTACTTTTATTGGCTATAACACAGCAGGAATTAGCGGTAGTATTGTTGCGACTATAGGTTTAGCGACGCCGTCAGTAATTATTATTGTTATCATTGCTCGCTACTTTAATAAGTTTAATCAGCATCCCCTAGTACAAGCGGCATTTCGTGGTCTTAAACCAGCTGTGGCAGGTCTGATTGCTTCGGCAGCCTTTACATTAGCTAGTGGTGAGGTCTTTAAGTTAAGAGATTTCGAATTAAGTAGTGATTTAATATCAGCGTTTGATTTATCAGCAGTAAGCTTATTAATTTTAATCTTGGTGGGACTGAAGAAGTTAGACTTACATCCTGTAGTCTATATTTTCAGCGCAGCAGTGATTGGTGTTATCTTTAAATTTTAAAGGAGGTAAGTTTTAAATGGCAGAACAAGAGTATCAACGATCACCTGAACCGGAATATGTAGAGATTGATCTACGGGAGTATTTAGAGGTGTTATGGAGTGGTAAATGGATTATAATTGGACTATTGATTATAGCTATTTTAACTACTGGTATTGTTACGCAGTACTTTATGGAACCGGTTTATCAGACGGAAACTACTATACGTTTAACTAATATAGAAGGTATATATAGTGATTCGAATAATGCTGTACATATTTTAAAAAGTACTAATTTAATTTCACCAATAATGAAGAACTTAGGTGAAGATTATAGTCAATCAGAATTAGTGAATTATATAGATGAAAATATTAAAATAAATAACTTAGAAAATACTAAAATTATTAATATAAAAATAAACAATAATGAACCTGAATTAGCTTATAAATTAGCCAATAATATTGTAGATAAATTTGCTGTTAACTCACGAGAAAGTACTAAAAAAATAATTACCAATAAAAAAGAAACTTTACAAAATTTAAAAGAAGAAAAACAATTTATTGAAAATAAAATTAAAAATACTAATGAAGAAATAGATAATATCACTTCAAATTCTATGAAAGCAATTGAAAAAAATATTTTAATTAATGGATTGACTAATAAGCTAAGTTCTTATCAAGAACAGAAAAATAAATTACTTGGAAAAATAAATGAATTAAAAAATGAATTAGATTCTTACTATGATGTTGAAATTTTAGATTCTCCTTATCTCCCCCAAGAGCCAATTAGTCCCAATCTTAAGTTGAACTTAGCAATTGCGGGAGTATTATCATTAATGATCGGTGTTTTTATTGTTTTCTTCAGAGAATTTTTAAATCAAGAGGAGCTACTTTAATCTGTACTGGATAGAGGAGCCTTATCATTTAATGATAAGGCTCTAAATTATTTGTTATGACTGGGAGATTTTTGTCGTTGGGGTACTAAAGCTTCGAGTAAGAAATTAGAGTAACTTACTGTTACTATCAATACTAACGTGACTGCTAAGAAAGTAATAGCTTGAGCAGGATATAACAGTAGGTTAGTATTTAAATTAGTAGCTAAGAATTTATGGGCTAACTTCAGACCTGCAGCTGTAATTACTAACGGAAAAGTAAAAGCTGACCAGCTAGGATAGAAGCCATTGTTGAGCATACGCGGTAGATAACCGATAATTGGCAGTACCATACTTAATGTCAACAGCAATAACCAACCAACCATTATTAAGTTCGGTTCGGGAAAAGAGCTAAGATAGCCTGTTAAACAAAGTCCCGCCGGAGCAGTAAAGATAGTAAGAGTTGGCAGAGCTGGTTCTTTGATTTTGCCTACTTTTAAGACACGGTAACTAACCACCGGTAGCACTAACATATAGCTACTAAAGCCAAACCAGAAGATCCACTGCCCTAACTGTAATTTGTTCATAGCGGGAGCAGTGACGCTAGCAACTACTATTCCTACATAAACTATGAAGTAGCTGGGAAAGACATTCCTAATCTTAAAGTTAAATAGAAAGCGTTTAGTAAAGAAGATAATCGCTAATCCATGGAGGATAATTCCTACGTACCATAGGCTTACAGCTACTTGTTTAGACCACGGTAGTAGATAGGTAGCTAAAATCATTACTGCCATAGCAAAAGCAGGAGCAACACTAGCCGGAATAGGTTGTTGTAATTCCTGCCTAACTCCTGACCAGTCATTAATTAATCGTCCACTGATTAGTAAACCGATTATTGCAGCTAGACCGCCTAACAGATAACGATATTGAGAACCATAAGTACTGATTAGATTACCTACTCCAGCTAATCCCAACATTAAACCAGCTATTGGAGTTGGAGTCTTTTGTAAGATACGCCGCATTGATTTCACTCCTCCTCTAAAGTGGTATTATCTTTCTTGGTTTCCCGCAGAATAATTTCAGTTGCTTTAGCTGCCATCTCACCGGTAAAGGAGATACACTGCTCTTTATGTTCATTTGATTCCATATCCATTCCCGAAGTTAAGACGCGACAACAAAGACAGCCGTGCTTATCTTGGAAGCTATCATGTAATTCATTAGCTAACTTTAGATTACGTTCTACTCGCTGATCTCCGCCTTCTGTGCGACCAAAGAAGTAGCTGACTGCCATTACTGCTCCCGATACAGCGCCACAGATACACTTTGACTTACCTACACCTACCGGAAAACCTGATGCCATTGCAATCATTCGCTTAGAGATATCTAATTCGAAGTGGTCTCTAATTGTACTGACAATTGCTTCCGAGCAGAAGAACTCTCCACTGCGAAAAGCTGCTTGAGCATCCTCTTTAACTTCATTTACTTCTACATCTGTTTGCATGTAATCCGCTCCTTATTAATTATAATTTATAACTATTATAAGTAATTATTAATAATTTGTCAAAGGTATTTAGCTGTACCACCTAACTGTTGTAGAGTCTGCGTACTATAGCCGGCGGCTTTTAAGCGAGTTAGATATTGCATAGGATTAGTAATATAGGTTCGTAGTAATTCTACTTCGCCTGTAATAAGATATTCACTTAATTGAGCAGGAATTAAAACTGTTTCTCCTGCCTGGATAGAAGTAGGACCAGCTTGAGAGTGAATGGTAGCTTTGCCGCTTATACAGAGCAACACTTCAAATCTTTTACCTTGTGGCTGCCCCTTAAACTGCTCCTTAACTGTTAGCTTTTCAGTAACGAAGTGTTGACAGACTGCCAGCACTTCCTGACAGTAGCCTTCTTTTGACAGCGGAAGGCTGTTAATCTTGTCAGTACTTACCTGGTCAAAGTTGATTGCCTGTAGGGCTTGGTCGATATGGAGTTTGCGTTTTCTACCAGCTTCATCGCGACGATTCCAATCGTAGAGTCGAAAGGTAGTATCGGAACTCTGTTGAATTTCAGCTAGTAAGATACCTTCCTTAATGGCGTGAACAGTACCGGCGGGGATAAAGATACTATCGCCTGCTTCTACCGGAATACTCTGTAAATAATCTGCTAGCTGGTTCTCTTTTAGACCTCTAATTAACTCACTGCGGTTGACATTGGGCTGGAGACCACAGATTAATTCCGCTTCTGGTTGGGCAGCGATAATATACCAAAGTTCACTCTTAGAGGAATCAGCTACTTGATATTTAGTAACATATTCATCATCTGGATGGACTTGAACTGATAATTTATCGTGAGCATCTAATAACTTAATTAATAATGGAAAGTGCGCTCCATTCTTTTGGTCAAGTTCTGTTCCCATAATTCTCGTCCAGTAGTCAGCAATAAGAGAGGTTAATGTTCTGCCTTGCCACTGGCCATTACTTATTATACTCATACCCTGTTGATGGGCTGCTAGTTCCCAACTTTCACCAATATTAGCTGCTGGTAAGTTGCGGTTGAATTGGGTGGCTAGACGTCTACCGCCCCAGATTTTTTCTTTATAGATAGGTTGAAACTTCAAGGGATAACAGAGTGGTTGCTGCATCTTTTTATCAACTCCTATAATTATCTTATGATTAATTACGCATTTCTAAGTAAATAGCTCCAATTCCTCCTCACTGTAGCTTATAGCCAGTTTTTTCTAATTGTTAATCTCTGCTTTATTTTGTATACTTAACATATAGACAAGATGATTTTAACTATAAGTAGAATTGGGAGGGGAAGATTTGACTTTAAAGACTCGTAATCAGAATCTAATTCTTATCGGTATTGTGTTGGCATTAATTATTGGTGGTGTTATATTTGCGTTTAAGATGGCTAATCATCAGATTGCTCTAGCCTATCATTATAACTTAAATCAGCTAGTAGATAAAGCAGAACAGAACTTTTATCAAGGTGATTATCAAAAGAGCATTGAACTCTATCACCAGATTTTAGATCAGGATCAGACTAATACTGCAGCTTATAAGAATTTAGCGACAGTTTATGAAACTTTAGGCGAGTATCGCCCAGCGATTGAGCAGTATCAACAGGTGCTAAAAATAAAGCCTCAGCAGGGATTGATCTATTATCAGTTAGGAAGACTTTATTCTAAGTTAGATCAAAATCAACAGGCAGTACAAGAGCTTAAGCAAGCATTACTACAGATTGAAGATCAGTCAGTCTTGAAGTTAGTCCACTTAGACTTAGCTGAAGTCTATTATCAACAGGAGAAGTATAATTTAGCTCTAGATGCCGCCCAGCAGGCGTTAGAATTAGATTCTAATTTGGCGGTAGGTTATTACTACTTAGGGTTAATCAAGGAGCAACAGGGAGCTCGCGAAGAAGCAATTGAGCATTATCAGCAGGTCTTAGATAAAGATAGAAGTTTTGTTGAGGTGCAGCTACGATTGGCTGATAATTACTTTGGATTAGGTCAGTATCAGCAGGCAAAAGAACAGTATGAAAAGGTGTTAGATCGGAACAAAGATTTTCATATTGTGCAGAGTAGATTAGAGCAGATTAAAGAGCTAAGACCGCAGCTTTTTGAGACAGTTGAGGATGAGCAGCAATCTCAAGATCAACAGCGCCAGGAACTTTTAGAGCGAGAGGTTGAGTTTGCTCAGCTTAAACCGATAGTTAGGCGGGATGAACTGCCGCAATTGAGGATTGGACTAGCAGAAGGACGGCAGTACTTAGCTTTTAGAGTAGCCAAGGACTTTTTGATTAAAGACCAACAGGATGAGGTTATCTTTAAAGGTCAGGCTCGTCAGCCTTATCAGTTACAGGTTAGTGATAGTGGAGCAGTTAAGCTGTTAGATCAGGCTGGTAATCTAGAGGAGGAATTTACAGAGTCGTTTACTATTGTCAGCCAAGAGGAGTCTGAGCCTATTTTACTCCATAATATCAACTATGGTCAAGGCTATTACTGGGCGGGTAAAGAAGATCGTCAGTACCGAGGAGCGATTGAGATTCGACCGGCTGACAAAGAATTTAATGTGATTAACTTAGTCAGTATGGCTGGTTATCTCTACTCTGTAGTACCATCAGAGATGTCAGCAGCTTGGCCGCTAGAAGCTTTGAAGGTGCAGTCAGTAGCAGCTAGAAGTTATACTCTACATAACCTAGGTAAACATAGTTATGAAAGTTATGATCTCTGTGCTACTGTTCACTGTGCTGCTTATGGTGGAGTTACTAAAGAGCAGTTAAGTACCACTCAGGCAGTAGATGAGACGCGGGGAGAGATCTTAACTTACGATGGTGAACCGATTAATGCTGTCTATAGTGCCAACTCAGGCGGACGAACCGAGAGTAGTGCGGAAGTGTGGGGTGGTCAAGTTCCTTATCTGCAAGGTGTTACTACTCTTAAGGAAGCGACTAATCAGTCTAACTTTCCTTTAGCACCTTATCAATTACAGCGGTGGATGCGAGAACAGCCGCACTCTTATTCTCAGCAGTTAACTTATGGTCATCCTAATCGCTATCGCTGGCAGCGGATCATTCCTGCTCAAGAGATAGCAGCTAAGTTAGATATCGGTGCAGTCAAAAGGTTAGTTCCTCAAGCACGAGCTAAAGGTGGAACAGTAGAGGCAGTTAAGGTAGTAGGTACGACAGGAGAAGAAGTAATTAAGCGTGGACTGCGTTCCTTCTTTGGGGGCTTGAGAAGTAGTCGCTTCATTATTCGTACTGAGTATGGTGCGAATAATCGACCTGATCGCTTTATCTTCTATGGTAGCGGCTGGGGACATAATATAGGAATGGATCAGATAGCCGCTGCTAATATGGCAGATGCAGATTGGAATTATCAGCAGATATTGCTTCATTTCTATACTGGAGTTGAGTTAGTTGATCGTTATTAATTTTATGCGGCAGCCGCAGTTAGATTATCGGCTGTCGTTTCTTTATTTGAAGGCTTTACTATGGTATAATAGCTGTACACTATAAATTGTTAATTAATTGGGGGTTAAAAATGAATAAGATAGATTTACACTTGCATACAACTGCTTCTGATGGTTCGTATACGCCAGAGGAGTTAGTTCAGCGTGCAGCCAAGAAAGGATTACAGACGATAGCTATTACCGATCATGATACAGTAGCTGGAGTCGTGCCAGCGTTGGTAGCAGCTAAAGAGTTGGATTTAGAGGTAGTACCAGGTGTAGAGTTTACTACCTATATTGGTCAGCAGGAAGTACATATTCTCGGTTACTATTTTGATTATCTTGATCAGGACTTATTACTGCGATTTACCGAGCTGCAGAATGCTCGTAAGAACCGCGGACAAAAAATTGTTAAAAAATTAAATCAATTAGGAGTTGATTTAAAGTGGAAGGAGGTAATTGAAGTTGCCGGTTCAGGAGCAGTAGGAAGGCCGCATATTGCACGAGCAATGGTCAATCAAGGTCATGTGGCTAAGGTGTCAGATGCTTTTGACCACTATATCGGTGATTGGGGCCCAGCCTATGTACCAAAGACAGCTTTAGAACCTAAGGAGGCAGTAGATATTATTCATCAAGCCGGTGGGGTAGCTGTTCTTGCTCATCCTGGACATTTAGGTGATGATCAGTTAGTAATGGAGATTATTGAAGCTGGAGTAGATGGCTTGGAGGCTTATTATTTGACTCATAATGAGCAACAGGTAGAGAAGTATGTTAAGTTAGCTACTAGATATGATCTACTTACGACTGGCGGTTCGGACTGCCACGGCCCTAAAGTTAAAGAAGGAATTTTACTAGGGACAGTAGAAGTACCTGATCATGTAATTCCTGATTTAAAGTCTTGTTATCGTAATCGTCAGCAAGTGGAGTTGATTAATTTCAATAAGTATCTCAAACTCTATCCTCAGACTTCTGGTCTCTATCCTCAACAGTTACAAGAGTTGGGTACAGCTTATCATCAGAAAGGCTATTTAACTAAGGAAGAGCTATATGACCTTGCTTACTTAAACTCTACTCGCAGTGCTTATCATATTAAGAAGAATGGAGCAGATCGGATTAAACAGATTACTGAATTAGTCTATCAGTTAGATGATGAGTTTTCGCAGTTGAGTTTACTAACTAGCTTATTAGGGGTGGGGATTCCGACTGCATCGGCTATTTTGACGTGTTTAGATGAAGATCAGCACTGTGTAATAGATACGAGAGTTTGGGCTACGCTCTATCAGATGGGCTACTTTAAAGAAGAGAAGGAGTCCTTTGTAGCTGATGACTACATTAAAATTATTGATATAGTACGTCGCTTAGCTGAGGAAACTGAACTGTCTACTGCAGAGATAGGTTATGCTCTCTTTGCTTATGATGTTGAGCATCGTGAAGGTAATCTACACTGAGTTCAATTTTTAACAAAAAGACGCAGTAAGCAGGAATTAATGGAGCTAGCAATTAATTAAATTATAAAGGTAGTAGTTAAGAAGTTGTAGGGTTTAGAATTGGAGGGGCAGTTATGAGAAAGGTCTTAACTGAGAATTTAGAAGCGGGTATGAAAGTAGCTAAACCGCTATATTTAGCTGATGGTACAGTTTTATTGAATGCAGGGGTGCGGCTTAAAGAAAGCTATATTGAGCGTTTAAAAGAGCGAGATGTACCAGCTGTCTTTATTGTAGATGAGCATTTACCTGATGTAGAAGTACCAGAGGTTCTCTCAGATCAGACAAGATTACAGACAACACAGACACTGCGTAAGTGTATGAATGATATTGAGTTTGGAACAAGCTTTAATGCCCGACAGGTTAAGAAGTCAGTTAATGATATGATCGATGAACTGATAGCTAAGCGACACGTAGTAGTCCATTTAAGTGATATTCGTGCTTATGATGATTACACATTTGGACATTCGGTTAATGTAGCAGCATTATCTATTCTAACTGGAATTAGCTTAGGTTATAATAAGTTAGAGCTGCGTGATTTAGGTATTGGTGCTTTACTACATGATATAGGCAAAGTGACAGTTGCAGAAGAGATACTTTTAAAGCCTGATACTTTAACTGATGAAGAGTATGAAGAGATCAAAAAGCACGCTCGTAATGGTTATGAGATTATTAGAGAGTCCAAAGAGATTAACTCTTATTCGGCTCATGTTGCTTTTCAACACCACGAACGAATTAATGGGACAGGCTACCCGCGTGGTTTAAAAGGTGATGATATTTTGGAGTTTGCGCAGATTGTCGCTGTAGCAGATGTCTATGATGCAATTACTTGTGACCGCGTCTATCGTGATGCTCTACCGCCTTATAAGGCTTTAGATGTCTTAGAGGATATGATGCAGGCGGAACTAAATCACGAGATCGTTCAGAAATTCTTTGAGAATATAGCGGTCTACCCGATTGGCACACTAGTAGAGTTAAGTACTGGAGATGTCGGGTTAGTAGTTGATGTCAATAAGGAAGATTTATCAGCGCCAGTAGTGAGATTAATCGAATCTGAGGAGGAAGATCACTCTACAGAGATTAAAGAGTTAGATTTAATGCATGAGCCAGAAGTTAAGATTAGTGATGTAATTACTGATAGTCAGCGCAGTAAGTATATCGATAAATAATGATGAAGAGAGGGTTGGAGATGAATGATTTGGCAGAGATAGGTGTCTTTATGGATCGCGACGGCACGGTTAGTAAGGAGATTGGCTATGTTAATCATGCTGATCGCTTTGAATTATTACCGCAGACGAGTGCAGCAATTAAGTTATTAAATCAACAAGGACTTCCCGCCATCTTAGCAACTAATCAAGCGGGGGTTGCTAGGGGATACTTTCCTGAAGAGCGGATTAGAGAAGTCCATAATAAGTTGAAACGGCTACTTAAAGAGGATGGAGCTTACTTAGATGCGATCTATTACTGTAAGCATCACCCGGAGGTAGGAGCAGGTGAGTACTGTCAGGACTGTAACTGTAGAAAGCCTAAACCAGGGATGTTAGAGCAAGGTGCTGCAGAGTTTGGTCTGGACTTAACTAAGTCCTATATGATTGGCGATAAGATTAGTGATGTCGAGACGGCAAAGCGGGTTGGTGCGCAAGGAATCTTAGTCTTAACCGGTTATGGTCAAGGTGAGTA
>JBNJEL010000070.1:0-10457 GCA_051745835.1 Bacillota bacterium | reverse complement strand
AGCGTAGGATTGGCTGATGACTGTTGGGGTAGAGGAGAACACGGAGGTTTAAGCGGTCACTTCCGACAGTTTTTAGTTGATTGGGAGATAAGTACCGGGTTGCTAAAGGCAGTAGTAATTAGTATCTTTACTATCTTAATTGTAGAACAGGCAATTAATGATTTTCTTATAATTAAGGTTCTTAATTTCTTAGTGGTCGTATTATTGACTAATTTTGTTAATCTGTTAGATTTAAGACCGGGACGAGCAGGTAAGGGATTTATTATTATGGGCTTAATTACTGTAGTCGTCGGTGATATACTGGTGCGTCAGTTATTACTACCTTTGTTGTTGATGGTTGTAATTCTTTTGCCGATCGACCTGCACGCCGAGGCAATGTTGGGCGATAGTGGAGCTAATCTTTTGGGAGCTTATTTAGGTTTGAGTCTACTCTTTACAGGAGCATTAATCTATAAGATAATATTAGTGATGGGCTTACTCTTAGTTCATCTCTATGCGGAACGGGCTTCGCTAACAGAGTTGATAGCTGCTAATAGATATTTAACTTACTTAGATTACTGGGGGCGAGAGAAGAGCTAAATTTTACGGAAAAAAATCAATTTTAGGCAGGGATATGAACTTATGTCTAGAACTAAGTAAATAGATTACTGATGAAGCAATTAATTTGTTAGTAATTATTAGGGGAGGGGATTAGATGTTTACACTAAAGGAGTTCTTACAGGCAGAAGTTAAACCAGCTTTAGGCTGTACTGAACCAGCAGCAGTCGCATTAGCTACAGCTAGAGCCTATGAAGAGTTAGATATTACAACAGATGAGCTTACTATTGAAGTTGAAGTTAGCAATAGTATCTATAAGAATGGAATGGTAGTTGGAATTCCGGGGACTGATGGTGCTCGCGGAAATGTGATAGCTGCTGTATTAGGAGTGTTATGTGGTCAGGCAGAGTATGGTCTAGAGGTCTTACAGGACTGTACAACTGAAGATGTTACGACAGCAAGAGAGTGGGTTGAAGATGATAGAGTTAGAGTAGAGTGTGATTATGAAGAACCGGGAGTTTATATTAAAGCAGTAGTTAAGGGGAGTAAGCACCAAGCTACAGCTATTATTAGAGAAGATCATTCACAGATAGTAGAGGTTAGTAAAGATGGTCAAGTAGTTAGTCAGCCAGTCGGTCAAGAAGATGATAGTTCTCCGGATGAAGATCAATCGGTTCCAGAACAGATTAAGGAACTGACTTATGCTCAGTTATTAGATTTAGTAGCTGAGATTGATCAGGAAGATATAGATTATCTATGGCAGGGCGTTAAGATGAATATGGAAATGGCAGAGATTGGTCTTGATAATGAGTATAATTCCGGTTTGAATATCGGTAATATGGTAGATGATTTAATGGAACGCGGAGTACTAAGTGCTGATTTAGGCTATCAGCTAAGAAGTTATGCAGCGGCAGCTTCTGATGCGCGAATGTCGGGAGTCCCTCTGCCGATAATGAGTAGCGCTGGTAGTGGAAATCATGGCATTACGGCTATCTTACCGGTAGCGATTGTAGGTCAAGAGCATGATAAGTCAGAAGAGAAGATAGCTAAAGCTCTAGCTATTAGTCATCTAACGACTAGCTTCGTTAAGAGTAAGACGGGCCGGTTATCACCAATCTGCGGCTGTGCAATTGCAGCTGGAACTGGAGCAGCTACCGGAATTACTTATCTATTAGGCGGTGAGACTAAGCAGCTTAAAGAAGCAATCCAGATTATGTTATCTAATGTAGCTGGAATGGTCTGTGATGGAGCTAAAGAGACTTGTGCTTTGAAGGTAGCTACTGCTTCTAGTGAAGCCTATATGTCAGCCCTATTAGCACTAGAGGGTTGTGAGATTAATATTCCTCAAGGTGTAGTTGGTGATACTGTAGAGGAGACGACAGATAATGTTGACTTGGTTAATCGAACTGGGATGGAGAAGATAGATGATGTAGTGATTGAGATTTTAGAGAAGAGTTATGGTAGTTAAGTTATTAATTAACAAGTAAATAGTAGTTAAGTAGCGGGATCTCTAAGTTTAGAGATCCCTTTTTTGTATTGATTTGTCAAAAATAATGTAGTCAGTTATTTATTTTTTCTTATGATTAGTTGACAAAGTTCGCGCTTATCATATATTATTAAAATTGTGGTTTCTGAAAGTATAAGAATTAATTATGAAGTAGTTAGCATGTAGTTTTAAGTTTGATCGGTAGAAGTTAATTTATAAGGGAGGAGAATAGAAATGGCAACAGAGAGTAGTGGACAATGGGGATCGAGATTAGGATTTATCTTAGCGGCTATCGGATCAGCAGTAGGTCTAGGTAATATCTGGCGCTTTAGTTATATGGCTTACGATAATGGCGGGGGAGCTTTCTTAATACCTTACTTCTTTGCGTTATTGACAGCCGGGATTCCTATTTTGATTTTGGAGTTTGGGTTTGGACATAAGATGCGCGGTTCGGCACCATTCTCTCTTGCTAAGATGGGACAGGAATGGGAATGGCTAGGCTGGTGGCAAGTATTAGTTTCATTTATAATTGCTACTTATTACGTAATTATTATTGGTTGGAGTTTGGATTATATTCTTTACTCTTTCTCTAGAGCGTGGGGTAGTAATCCGGAGGCTTTCTTCTTTGATCAGCACTTACAGATATCTTCTAGTATTGCTGAAATAGGTGGAATTAACTTAGCATCTTTAGCGGGAGTCTTATTAGTTTGGATTATTAATTATATTATTCTCTATAATGGAATTGAAGAGGGAATTGAGAAGGCAGCTAAGATCTTTATGCCGTTATTAGCTTTCTTTATGTTAATTATTACAGTCAGAGGAGTTACTCTACCAGGAGCTTTAGCAGGAATAAATAAGTTCTTAGAGCCTGACTTTAGTGCCTTATTAGATGTTAAGGTCTGGTTAGCTGCTTATGGACAGATCTTCTTTACCTTAAGTATTGGTTTTGCGATTATGTTAACTTATTCTAGTTACCTACCGGATAAGTCTGATTTAGTTAATAATGCCTTTATTACAGCGCTATCTAATTGTGCTTTTAGTTTTATTGTTGGAATTGGTGTCTTTGGTATCTTAGGCTATATGGCTGCCGAGACAGGACAACCGATCTCTAAGGTTGTAGCTGATGGAATTGGTTTAGCTTTTATTGCCTTTCCGAAAGCGATTAATCTACTGCCGGCATTTAGTACTCTATTTGCTGTAATCTTCTTTGTCGCCTTATCAATTGCAGGTTTCTCATCTTGTGTTTCAATTATCGAAGTAGTAATTGCAGCGGTTAGAGATAAGTTCGATATTCAGCGTAAGCAGGCAGTTACTTATGTTTGTCTGGTTGGTTTAGTGATGAGTTTGATCTATACTACTGGATCTGGACTTTATTTCTTAGATATCATTGATCACTTTATTAATCAGTTTGGTGTTGCGTTTGCTGGTTTAGTAGAGTGTATTATCATCGGTTGGGTCTATAAAGCAAGTCGGATTAGAGAGTATGTTAATCCTTTATCTGACTTCTCAATTGGTAGTTGGTGGGATGTAATGATTAAAGTAATTACACCACTATTTTTAGGAATTGCCTTTATTCAAAATACGATTAAGGAGCTACAAGTTCCTTACGGTGATTATCCAATTAAGGCATTGATTAGCTACGGTTGGGTAGTAGCAGGAGCAGTAATAGTACTCGGCTTTGTGGCAAGTAAGTTTGCGTGGCGCGGTAAGCGAGCAGAAGAAATTAGAGCTGCTAAGGAGGGGAATTAAAGTTGACTACTGGAGCAGTAATGATGTTAATTTTTGCAGTTGTTGTATTAGGATGTGGATTAGGTTTTTGTTTGAACATTGCTTTAAAAAATCAATAAGCTCAATCCCTGCTAAGATTAGCTTTTAGCAGGGTTCTTTTATTTTTGATATTAATTTGTTATAATGGTAGTAGTTGAAGCAATAAAGCATATAATTTATAGTAAAGGAAGGATAAATATGGAGTTAGAACATCTATTTGGGCCAGTACCTTCGCGGAGATTGGGAGCCTCATTAGGAATTGATTTAATTCCTTATAAGACCTGTACTTTTGATTGTATTTATTGTGAGTGTGGAGCGACGACAGACTTTCCATTAGAGCGTAAAGAGTTTGTGCCGACAGCAGAGGTAATTGAGGAATTAGATAAGTTTTTAGAGACTGAACCTGATATAGATTATATAACTTTCTCTGGTTCGGGAGAACCGACTTTACATAGTGGAATTGGTAAGATAGTTGACTTTTTAAAAGAAGAGTATCCAGAGTATCAGATTGCTTTATTGACTAATGGAGCCTTCTTTACTCAACAGCAACTAATTGATGAAGTTAAAGAGATTGATCTAATTGTTCCTTCATTAGATGCAGCCAGTGAAGATATTTATCAAAAGATTAATCGCCCTTGTGCTGATCTAAGTTTTGATGAGATAGTAGAGGGAATTATCAACCTAAGTAATCAGTATCAAGGTGAGTTATGGTTAGAGATATTTATTATTTCCGGTGTTAATGATTCTCGGGAACAGATTGAATCATTTAATGAAATTATTAGTCAGATTAATCCGGAGCGTATTCAGTTAAATACTTTAGATCGTCCGGGGGCAGAAAGCTGGGTTAAACCAGCAAGTAAGGAGAGTTTAGAACGAATAGCTGCTGCTTTGACCGAAGAAGTGGAGATAGTAGCGGATTTTGAACCGCGTCGTGAAGTTGATAGTATTGATCAAGAGCTAAGAGATCGCATTGCATCTGCTTTTCAAGAGGAAGATTACAGCAGTCAAGAGTTGATGCAGCAGTTAGGAATTGGAGCTAATGAGGTTGGTAAGTATATTCAGAGTTTATTAGAGAATAATATTATTGAAGTTAAAGATGACCAAGACCAAGTGATCTATACAATTACTGACCAAGCAGCAGAATAAATAGAGTAAGTTAAAGCCTTCTTTAGTCGGAAGGCTTTATTTATATATTACAGGGGACGGTGGAGTAAGTGCAAAATCCTCATCTTAAGATAGATTTAGCCAAGGTTGAAGCCAATACCAAATATGTAGTTGACTTAGCAGCTCAAGCAGGAATTGAGATTATGGGAGTAACTAAAGCAGTTACCGCTAATTTAGCTGTAGCTCGAGCAATGTTAGCTGGGGGAGTGAGCGGCTTAGCTGATTCGCGGTTAGAGAATTTAGAGCATTTACGCAACGGATTAGAATTAACTAATCATCCATTAATGCTGCTTAGAATACCAATGTTAAGTGAGGTAGAGGAGGTAGTGCTGTTAGCTGAGATTAGCCTTAATTCAGAACTGAAGGTGATTAAGGCTTTAAATCAAGCAGCTTTGCAGTTAGGAGTTAAGCATGAAATTATCTTGATGGTTGATCTAGGAGATAGACGAGAAGGGGCAATGGTATCCCAGGTGCTACCATTAGTTAGAGAGATAGATAAGCTAACTGCAATTAAACTGCGGGGCTTAGGAACTAATTTTGCCTGCTTTGGTGGAGTCTTACCTACCACAGAGAATATGGAGCTATTAGCTAACCTCCAACAAGAGATTAGAGAGCATTTTAATCTGGATTTAACAGTGATTTCTGGCGGTAATAGTAGTTCGCTGCCGCGACTTAAAAAGCAGGGATTACCCGCTCATATTACAGAATTACGAGTCGGTGAGACGATTCTGTTAGGCAGTAATGTGGTTACTGGTGAGTCTTTTTTCGGTACTAAGCAGGATGCTTTCTTATTGGGAGCAGAGATAATAGAGTTAAAGAGTAAACCAGCCCAACCAGCAGGTCCTAGAGGTCCCAATGCTTTTGGTGAAGAGACTACTATTCATCAACAGGGTTTACGCCAACGTGCTATTTTAGGGATCGGTCGACAGGATATTGCTGTAGGAGGGATCACTCCTATTCTGTCTGGAGTAGAATTAGTAGGCGGCAGTAGCGATCACTTAATTATTGATGTAACTGAATCTAAGCGTAAGTTAGAAGTAGGCGATACAATCTATTTTCGTCTTGATTACGGTGGATTGTTAAGAGCGATGACTTCAGAGTATGTAGCAGTTACTTATCAGCAAAATTAATGTAATAGATGATATAATTAGATCTTAGCTTGAATATATGTTAGGGGAGAGGTAGATAATGATGGAAGAACTTTCAAAGCTCAGACCGGCTTGGGCAGAGATTAATCTAGATTATCTAGCAGATAATATTAGGCAGATTCGAGACCATTTAGCTGCGGATACAGAGTTGATGACAGTCTTAAAGGCAGATGGTTACGGACATGGAGCTTATCAGGTAGCTCAAGTAGCCTTAGCTAACGGAACAGATAGATTAGCAGTAGCTATCTTAGATGAAGCGTTAGCTTTGCGTCAAGCGGGTTTAACTGATGTGCCGATCTTGATTTTAGGCTGGACACCGCCTGATTTAGCAGTAGAAGTAGTGAAGCATGACCTGACTCAGACGATTTATTCCTATCAAGCTGCTAAGAGTCTATCTCAAGCTGCTGTTAGATTAGATCAAAAAGCAAAAGTTCATCTTAAGGTGGATACCGGCATGGGCAGAATTGGTCTGCAACCTGATGAAGTCTTAGATTTAATGCGGCGGATTGATGAGTTATCTAATCTAGAGGTAGAAGGTATCTATACTCACTTTGCTGCTGCTGATGAGGGAGATAAAGAGTATACTTACCATCAGCTAGAGCAATTTCAGCAAGTAATAACGAATTTAAGAGCAGCTGGATTTGAAGTGCCGCTGACTCATGCCGCTAATAGTGCTGCAGCTTTAGACCTGCCGACTACAGAGTTAGATATGGTGCGGGTAGGAATTTTAACTTATGGTTTATTACCATCGCAGTCTGTTGAACAGAGTTTAGACTTAACTCCGGTATTAAGTTTGAAGGCGCGGGTCTGTCATGTTAAAGAAGTGCCTCCCGGAACAGATATTAGCTACGGACGGACTTATACGACAGCTAGTAGAGCTAAGATAGCCACACTTCCGCTTGGTTATGAAGATGGCTATAGTCGATTGCTTTCTTCACAAGGTGAGGTCTTAATTAAAGGTCAACGAGTACCAATTGTGGGGCGGGTTTGTATGGATCAGTTGATGATTGATGTAAGTAAGATTGAGTCGGTAGAAGTAGGTGAGGTAGTTACTCTTTTAGGACGTGATGATTTAGAGGAGATTAATGCGCGGGAGCTAGCTGATCAGATAGGAACGATTAATTATGAAGTTGTCTGTATGATTAGTAAACGCATTCCGCGAGTCTATTTACAAAATAATCAAGTAGTGGAGATTGCAGGGACTTGCTGCTAGCTTATTAATCCCCAAACTTAACTTTAAAAAGAGGAGTTTAAGACAGTATCTAGAATCATAATACTTAATTAGATATTGTTAATTTTAGGGAGGCTAAATGATGCTAGAGCAAAAAAAGATAGTAGATAGATTTATGGAGTTAGTACAGACTGATAGTGAGTCCCGCTTCGAAAGACAATTAGCTAATGATTTAAAGCAGAAGTTAGAGGAGCTAGGTTTAGAGGTAGTAGAGGATGATACGGGAGCGCGGATTGGCAGTTATACCGGTAATTTGATTGCTAAGCTACCCGGCAGTAATCCTAATCGCCCGACTATCTGTTTAGTAGCTCATATGGATACTGTGGTACCAGGTAAGAATGTTAAGCCGTTGATTAAAGATGGAGTGATCTTCAGTCAAGGTCAGACTGTCTTAGGAGCAGATGATAAGGCAGGAATTACGATTATTTTAACGCTATTAGAGAATTTAATTGAGGGAGATTTAGAGTATGGAGATATAGAAGTTGTCTTTACTGTCTGTGAAGAGAAAGGACTGCTTGGTGCAAAAAATCTTGACTTTGATCAACTGGAGGCTGAGATGGGATTAGTCTTCGATACCGGCGGCGAGATAGGTTCAATTGTAACTTCAGGACCAGCGCAGGATAAGATTAGAGCTTTAGTTAGAGGTAAGCGAGCTCATGCTGGTAAGGAGCCGCAGAAGGGAATTAATGCAATCAAAGTGGCTAGTGTAGCTCTCTCTAATATGAATTTAGGGCGGATTGACGAGGAGACTACAGCTAATATCGGCGTTATTAATGGTGGTCAGGCAACCAATATTGTACCGGATCGTGTGGAGTTAAAGGGTGAAGCACGAAGTAGAGATGAAGCGAAGTTAGATCGACAGTTAGAGCATATGATTGATATCTTAGAGAAATCAGCTCAGCAGTTTGGAGCCGAGATAGATATTGAGAGCAATCGATTATTCTCCTCATTTGATCTGGATGAAGACAGACCAATTGTTAAAGCAGCAATAGCAGCAGCAACTAAGTTAGATCTAGAGTCCAAACTAATTACTACTGGTGGCGGTAGTGATACTAATATCTTCAATGATCGCGGCATACCAACAATTAATGTAGCGATTGGCGTTGAGGATAATCATACTCCTAAGGAGAGTATTGCAGTTAGTAGTTTAGTTAGAGCTATTGATTATGCCTTAGCTATTATAGCAGAGTTAGATGGTAGCGCTAAAGATTAAGCAAGAGTAATCGAGGGCGGCAGTAGCCGTCTTTCTTTTATTATGGTGTATGTTTGTAGATTAAGTAACAAATAATAAGTGTAAGTTAGTTTAAGTATAGTTAATCTCAAAGAGGCAGGAGAAAGCAAGTAGATAATGAATAATAATCAATAGCATTAAGTGGAGGTTAGTACTTTGTTAGCTACTAAGTGCGGTACTGTAAGTAAGGTGATTGCTTCGCGGGCAGGAATAACTGAAGTTGAAGTTAAGTTAGAGGAGAGTAATCAGTTAAGAAAGGCAATAAATTATGATTATTTAACAGGAGAGATAGATTTAGCTGATGAAGTAGTTATTAATACTACAGCTGTGGAGTTAGAGTTGGGAACGGGAGGTAGAGATTTTGTAATTGCTAATAGAACCTTTCAGCAGCAGAATTTAGTTGGACCCGGACATATTATGAAGCTACGTTATACTCCCTTACAGCTTAAGGTCTGCAGCGTGGAAGAAGAGGCGAGTCAATATCGCAAGCAGATTAGAGATTTTAGATCATTAGCAGGTCAGCCGATATTAGTTGGTACACTACATAGTATGTTAGCCCCAGCAGCAATTGTAATTGATAGCTTAGTTTCCTCGCAGTTAAAGATTGCTTACATTATGACCGATGGAGCAGCTTTGCCTTTGCAGTTAAGTCGAACTGTGGCTCAATTACAGGAGATTGGTTTGATTACAACTACTATCACAGTAGGGCAAGCATTCGGTGGCGATTTAGAAGCGGTCAATATTTATTCCGGTCTGATTGCAGCTAAGGAAGTAGTAGAGGCGGATATTACGATAGTAGCAATGGGACCAGGAGTTGTAGGAACGGGGACTGAGTTTGGTTTTAGCGGTATTGAGCAGGGAGAGATTATTAATGCTGTAGCTAATCTAGGTGGAGTACCGATTGCCATACCGCGGCTTAGCTTTCAAGATAGCCGTCAGCGCCATTACGGATTAAGTCATCATACGCTAACTGTGCTAGCTAAGATAGCAGCTAAAGAAGCAGTGGTCGGCTTACCTTACTTATCTACCACTAAAAGTCGGCACCTTAAAGAGCAGTTGGCTGAATTTAATTTAACCTGTCAGCACCAGATCTGTTATCGGTTGGGGATTGAAGGACTACAGTTGATTAATCAGTCACCGATTCAAGTTAGTACTATGGGGCGTGATGAAGTAGCAGATCCGGAGTTTTTTATGGCGGTCGGTGTAGCGGCAAAGCTTGCGGTGGAGAAGTTAGCACTTAGTTAAATTGAAGGAGGTAACAGGATGGATGAGTCATTAAAAGAGCGTCAATTAAGTAGTACTGAAATATATGAGGGCAGTATAGTGACGTTAAGATTGGATAAGGTAGCACTGCCGGATAGTAGAGAAGCACCGCGTGAGGTAATAGAACATGCAGAAGCGGTAGCAGTAGTTCCTTACTTAGCTGAAACAGAAGAGGTAATTATGGTGCGCCAGTTTAGGTATCCGGTAGGAGAGATTCTATTAGAACTGCCGGCTGGATTAGTAGAGCTGAATGAGGATGTTAAGAAGTCGGCACGTCGTGAATTAGAGGAGGAGACAGGCTATAAGTGTGGAGCTTTGAAGCGGATTGGCAGCTTCTATACTTCGCCTGGTTTCTGTGATGAGAAGATTCATCTCTATCTAGCTCAGGACTTATCCCAACACCAACAGCAGTTAGATGAAGATGAGTTCTTAGAGTTAGTTAAGGTGCCGCTAGCAGACTTGAAGGAGAAGTTATTTACACCGGAGATTGTCGATGCCAAGACGGTAATTGGTCTCCAGTACTTATTTAATTATTTAGATTAGAGAGTTAGGAGGTGGATAATTAGTGAATAGTTTGGTCTCTAATCAGGAATGGATACCGACTTTAAATATTACTTCTAATGTTTCGGG
>JBNJEL010000069.1:0-10484 GCA_051745835.1 Bacillota bacterium | reverse complement strand
TTACGTGACTATAAAGCAGCAGTTGATTATGGACCTAATCAAGCTTATATTGGTAACTTAGCAGTGGATGAATTGGGTGCAGCTGATCAGCCTTGGTATAAAAATGGAATTGCTGAAGCTAAGCGTTATAGTAACTGGGGCGAGATTATGCCGGAAGAAGAGTTTTACGGATTAATGAAGATTGTTGATGCTTTTGATCTAGTGAAGTTAAGTCAGCAGCTTGCTAAGCAGGCTCAAGAGAGTTTGAGTGAACATCCAATCTTGGGTGCTGAAGATAAATTAGATCAGATTGAAGGTATCGAGCTAGAAGTAATTGAAGATTTAGTAGCGGATGGAGTAGCTGAACCACTATTGATTGATCAACAATTAGTCGGCTGTGTAAAACAAGCTCACGAAGACGATATTAATCTTTCTAGTCACGTAATGTTGGAGAATACAGTCAGTAAGGCGTCGGCAGTTTTAGCTATGTTACATCTTGGTAAGCAGGAGGATATCGATTTAGAAGAAGTCGATTATGTAATTGAAGTATCTGAGGAAGCCTGCGGTGATATTAACCAGCGCGGTGGTGGTAATATAGCTAAATCTATTGCGGAAGCAGCTGGCTGTAGTCAGGCAACAGGTTCTGATACACGCAGTTTCTGTGCTGGGCCTGCTCATGGCTTAGTTAATGCTGCTGCTTTGGTGAAGTCGGGTATCTATGATAATGTCGTAGTTGTTGCCGGCGGATCGACAGCTAAATTAGGAATGAATGGTAAGGATCATGTAGAGCATGAGATGCCGGTATTAGAGGATTGTTTAGGCGGATTTGCAGTTTTAGTCAGTCAAGATGACGGTGTTAATCCGGTTTTAAGAACTGATGCTATTGGTCGTCATCAGGTTGATACCGGTTCTTCTCCACAGGCAGTGATCTCCTCATTAGTGACTGAACCATTAGATGAGATTGGACTGCAGATTACTGATATAGATAAGTATTCAGTAGAGATGCAGAATCCAGAGATTACTAAACCGGCTGGTGCTGGCGATGTTCCAGCTTCGAACTATAAGATGATCGCAGCTTTAGGAGTGAAGAAGGGAGAATTAGAACGAGCTGAGGTAGCTACTTTTGCTGATGATTATGGAATGGTTGGTTTTGCTCCTACCCAGGGTCATATACCTTCGGGAGTACCATTTATCGGTCATGCGCGGCAGAAGATGTTGGAAGGTGAGATCGAAAGAAGTATGATTATCGGTAAAGGAAGTCTCTTCTTAGGGCGGATGACTAATCTTTTTGATGGTATCTCATTTATTATAGAAGAGAATTCCGGAGTAGCTGAAGAAGAGAGTGGAGTTAGTGAAGAGCAGCTAAGAGAGATAGTTGGTAGTGCCATGAGAGATTTAGCCGATTCATTATTAGCAGAATAAGTTTGGGTAGGAGGTGGAAGTGTGTCTACTAAGAGAACTAAAGAAGAGCTAGCCACAATATTTAATCAGTTAGCTGATGCGGTAGAAGATGATGAATGGGGCGAGAAGAGCACAGTTGCAGTGACCACTTTAAGTAGTGAACATGGAGTTGCAGAAGTTGTCAAAGGTGCTGAATTAGCTAACAAACAGTATCAGGATTTAGAGGTGCTGCTTATTGGTCCAGAAGTTGATAGTGAGTTAGAAGTTGAATTTGTGACTGACTGTGAAGATGAAGCTCATGATAAATTAGAAGAGTTGCTAGCTAGTGGTAGGGCAGATGCCGGTGTGACGATGCATTATAACTTTCCTATCGGTGTCTCAACAGTGGGGAGAGTTGTCACTCCCGGGCGCGGTAAGGAATTAATTTTAGCTACTTCAACCGGCAGTGCTGACACTGACCGCGTTAAAGCAATGGTTAAGAATGCAGTCTATGGAATTATAGCTGCTAAGTCACTAGGGATTGAAGAACCGACGGTCGGTATCTTAAATGTTGATGGAGCCCGACAGGTAGAGCAGGCACTCCAAGAGTTAGCTGCTAATGGCTATCCGATCAACTTTGCGCAGTCTGCGCGAGCTGACGGCGGAGCTGTGATGCGGGGTAATGATCTATTGGTAGCTTCAGCCGATATTATGGTGACTGATACCTTGACCGGTAATCTATTAATGAAGTTATTTTCGGCTTTCACTACCGGTGGGACTTATGAAGCTTTAGGTTACGGTTATGGACCGGGGATTGGTCAGGATTATGAGCAGATTGTTAATATTGTCTCGCGAGCATCCGGAGCACCAGTGATTTCTGGAGCGATTAGATATGCTGCTGATGTAGCTCAAGGTGATTTACTTAAAGTCAGCAAACAAGAATTTAAAGTAGCAGAAGAAGCTGGATTAGAAGAGATACTCGACTCTTTAGAGAGCAATCAATCATCTAAAGTAGAAGAGGTCTCTGCTCCTCCTCAGAAGACAGTTACCGAAGAAATCTCCGGAATTGATATTTTAGTCTTAGATGATGCTAAATTTGCTCTCTGGCAGGAAGGTATCTATGCTGAAACAGGAATGGGCTGTTCTGGTCCAGTAGTCTTAATAGCTTCCGAAGACCAGGAAGCGGCTGAAAGGATTTTAAAAGAGGAGCAATTTATTAATTAATAATTATAATTAAAGCTATTTATTATGACCAAGTAGGGATTAACTCTACTTGGTCTTTTACTCTTTTGCAGGAATTATTTATATTATCTAGTAGTAGTTATTATAAAGTAGATTAATTTAGCGTAAGATACTTTAATAAATTAGGGTAGAATATATATTATTGATAGGAGTGATATTTAATGTCGGAGATTGAAGAGTATGAAATAGCCATTATTGGAGGAGGACCTGCTGGTTTATCTGCTGCTGTAAATGCTAGAATTCGTAATAAGAAGGTTGCTATCTTTGAGAGTCAACGTTTAGGAGGGAGTATTTGGGATGCTCCACATGTTGAAAATTACTTAGGTTTTTATGATATCAGTGGAGAAGAGTTAGTTGCTAAATTTGAGGAGCATATTGATCGGTTAGAGATACCAATTATTGATAAGAAGGTGATTCAGATTATGCCGATGGGAGATCAGTTTGCGATTACAACTAATCAGGATAATCTGCAAGCTGAAAAGGTTATTCTATCGACTGGAGTTAGTAAAGGGAGCAAACTGCCTGGAGAAGCGGAATTTTTGGGACAAGGTGTTAGTTATTGCGCTACCTGTGATGGACAATTATTTAGAGATAAGGATGTAGCGGTAATTGGTTATGGAGAAGAGAGTATTGAGGAAGCTAATTTCTTAGCTGAATTGGCGGCTACTAATTACTTTATTCCTCAATTTGGGGCTAACTTTAGTCAATTAAATGATAAGATTGAGGTAATTGAATCTACTCCTCAGGAGATTAAAGGAGATCATTCAGTTGCAGAATTGGTGTTAGAAGATAGGAACTTAGAGGTGGATGGCGTCTTTATCTTGCGACCAACAGTACCGACGGATGAGATCGTAACAGGGTTAGAGCTAGATGGTAATTATATTAAGGTAGATGAAAACTTTGAGACTAATATTGAAGGTGTTTATGCTGCCGGAGATTGTATCGGAAAGCCTTCTCAGTTACCTAAAGCTGTTGGTGAAGGACAGTTAGCAGCTTTGAATGCGGTAAAGTAATCATTAAATTAGCTTAGTCATTACTTTAAATCTACTATTTAATTTAGATAATACATAAAATGTGTAACCTTGACAAATAATTGATAGAGAGTATTGATTATCAAGTAAAAGTAGGTGGTGTAATGACTAAGAAGTTAGCGGTTATTGGGTTAGGTAATCCATTACGCCGGGATTTAGGAGTTGCTCTGTTATTACTAGATACTTTACGTGAGAGATTAACTAACTATCAGATAGAATTTATTAATGGTGGCGAATCAGGTTATGATCTTTATCAATTACTGCAGCAATTAAATGCAGTACGAATAATTATTCTTGATGTAACAGCTAAAGATTCACAGCCTGGTAAGTTAAGCTATCTAACTATGTCCTACGGTTCTGATAATGTAGATCGAAAATTAATTTTGATTACTATTGGAGTATCACAAACAGATTGGGGGCGCGATTTATCTTCTCAGCTGTTAAGAGATTATCAACGGATTGCTCAGGAAATAGAAGAAGTTATTAAGTCAGCAATGGAGTAGTGATGAAAGTGCAGCGGTTAAATTCTTTATTAGAAAGCGAAGAGTATAGTAATTATTTAGCTCGTAATCGCGAATGTGAAAAGAAGCGGATCTTCTGTAAACATAATTGGCAGCATTTAATTAGTGTAGCTCGCATTACTTATATTAAGATCTTAGAGGAAGAATTAGTTACTGAGTTAATGACTAAGTGGCAGTTAGCTAATCAAGAACAGTTAAAAGAAGTTGTTTATACGGCTGCTATGTTGCATGATATTGGACGTTGGCAGCAGTATCATTCAGGAGTAGATCATGCAATTGCTAGTGCTGATTTAGCTGCTCAATTACTGCAAAAGTATGATTATTCTGGATTAGAAGAACAGGTTATTCTTACAGCAATTAGAGAACATCGCGGCAGGGCAGATAGCGATAAATCAATTTTGGGTAGGCTGCTCTGTAGTAGCGATAATCTATCGCGTGATTGTATTAACTGTAGTGTGCAACAGAAGTGTAAAGAGATTAAGAATCCAGATCTTAAATATTAGAAAGGGATGGTTAGTAAGATGCAGCAGGTAAGGGTATTAGATATTTCTGGCGAAGATAAGTTTAAAGAGGAGCTAAAGAAGTTAGGTACCGATCCCGGTGGAATTAATATTATGGCTCCGAAGTCTCAGCTGTTTTCAATTAAAGTAACAGACATTTCACTGAAAGCAGCAATGATCTTAAAGCAGGAATTACTATCTAAAGGTGGGGACGTTGCTCTACCGCGTAAGGCAGCTGCTTTAGAAGGTGAAAGTACTGATCTAATTATGATTGGAACATTAAAAATCTATCGTGAAGTACAGCAGCGGATGAAGACTCAGCCATTTGGTTTAGCAGAGTTAGCAGATAGAATTGATCAGGTATTAGAGAGTTATGTGGATGGTTTAAAGCCGATTAGAGAGGATAATTATCAGTTTGAGTTTGGCAATGAGACATATGTAATGGGGATTTTAAATGTTACTCCTGATTCTTTCTCTGATGGAGGAGAGTTTAATAAGTTAGATGCAGCAGTTAAGCGTGCGAAAGAGATGATAGCTCATGGCGCTGATATTATTGATATTGGTGGTGAATCTACTCGTCCTGGTTCTGAAGAATTAGAGTTAGAGAAAGAGTTAGCGCGTGTCATCCCAATTATTGAACACTTAGCTTCTGAAATTGATGTACCAATCTCAATTGATACTTATAAGAGTGAAGTAGGCGAGGCAGCTTTAGAAGCAGGAGCCGATATTATTAATGATATTACCGGGTTTAAAGAAGATCCACAATTAGCAGAGGTAGCTGCAGATTATGATGTGCCGGTGATTGTAATGCATATTCAAGGACGACCGAAGAATATGCAGCAGAATCCAACTTATGAGGATTTAGTCTCCGAGGTAATGTATTATTTACAAGAGAGCATTGAATGCGGGATAGAAGCAGGGATTAGTCGAGAGAAGATTATTATTGATCCTGGTTTTGGCTTTGGTAAGACTACTGAGCATAACTTAGAGTTGATGAATCGTCTAGCAGAGTTTAAGAGCTTAGGGCAGCCGATCTTGATTGGTACTTCTCGTAAATCAATGATTGGTAATACTTTAGATTTACCGGTGGATGAACGAGTAGAAGGTACAGCAGCAACAGTAAGTATTGGTATTGCTAATGGTGCAGATATAGTACGCGTTCATGATGTTAAAGAGATGGCACGAGTAGCTAAGATGACTGATGCTATGGTTAGGAGATAAAAAAGATGGCTGACTATATTAGATTAAAGGGTTTAAAGTTTTATGGTTATCATGGGGTATTAGCAGAAGAGAAGGAGTTAGGACAGCGCTTTATAGTTGATTTAGCCTTACAGACAGATTTAAAACCAGCAGGGGTTAGTGATGATTTGACCGAGTCAATTAATTATGCTGAGGTTTATGAAGTAACTAAACAGGTAGTAGAAGGCGAAAGCTATGATTTAATTGAGGCTGTCGCTGAAAGTATTGCTGCAAAATTATTAAGTGAATTTACTCGAATTAAACAGGTTCAGGTGCAAGTTAAAAAGCCTGCTGCTCCGGTGGCTGGCATCTTGGATTGGGCAGAAGTAGAGATTGAACGGGAGCGGGTAGAATGAGTGTTGTGTATTTAAGTTTAGGTTCTAATATTGGTGATCGAGAAGGATACTTAAAAAAGGCAATTGCTAAGTTAGCAAAGTCCCCTCGATTAGAAGTAGATTCTATTTCTAGTATTTACGAAACTGATCCTGTTGGTTATACTGACCAAGATCAATTTTTGAATTTAGTAGTGCAGATAGAGACTACTTTTGCTCCCTTAGAATTATTAGATTATATTCAACAGATTGAGCTTGATTTAGATCGTACGCGGGAGATTCACTGGGGACCTAGAACTATCGATATTGATATTATTCTCTTTGGTAAGCAAGAGATTGAATCTGATCGTTTAGTAATACCTCATCCTCGTTTTCATAAACGGGCTTTTGTTTTAAAGCCTTTAGCTGATTTGACAGACAAGCAGGTTTATCAGGGACAGACTCCCAAAGAGTTGTTGGCACAACTGCCTAAGTCACAAGGAATTAAGGAGTATCAACCACAGCTTGAAGTTTGACAAGTAAAATTATTTAAGGTATAATATCTTAAAAATAAATTAGTTTAGTAGGTGAAAATATGACTGCTAACATTAAAGAAGTAGAAAATAAGTTAGCTGCTAATAATTATAAGATGACATCTCAGCGACGAATTATTTTAGAAGTAATCTTAGATAATGTAGGTGAACACTTAAGTGCTGAGGATATTTATGCTAAAGTTAAAGAAGAAGAGCCAGGGATTGGTTTAGCTACGGTTTATCGAACTTTAGAACTATTTTGTGAGTTGGATATCTTACATCAGCTTAACTTTGGAGATAATTGTCGTCGTTATGAACTTAGACAGGAAGAAGAGCATCATCATCATTTGATCTGTCGCGAATGTGGTAAGATTACTGAATTTAATGATCAGATTTTAGAAGAGCTAGAAGATGAGATTAAAGAGGCTCATAACTTTGCAGTTTCAGATCATAGGATTAAGTTTTATGGCTATTGCGAAGATTGTCAATAGCCTTTTTTCTTTGTTAATAGACGATAATAATTATCAATATAATGAATAGCTAGAAATGTCTTAGAAGTATTTAATAAACTATTATCTAACCAGAACATATACTATCAATAATAGCTATGATTTTAGTAGTGAATAAGGAGAGATAGAGATGACTTTAGCTCAAGCTAAGAAGGGACAGCGATTAAAGATTAAATCAATTGATAGTCAAACAGTTAAGGCGCAGGCATATCGTTTTGGGATTGCTAGTGGAGCTCAAGTTAAATGTTATGAAAAGATACCGCGGGGGCCAATTATTATTAAGAAGAACTTACAGGAGATAGCTATCGGACGTCGGTTAGCAGAACAAATTGAAGTAGAGTTAGTATAAGAGGAGGTAGTATTTATGGCTGAAGAGGAGTGTGGTCTAACCTCAAAGCGTGAGATTACTTGTTCAGAGTGTAATTATACAATTAAGGTAGAAAATTTAGAGAGTTTAAGGTGTCCAAGATGCTTTAGCATATTGCTTACTAAGTGTGAAGATTGTCAGCAGTGCTTTTAATGAGGAGGGAGAAGGATGGACTTTACTCAATTAAATACAATTAATCAGCAGTTGACGGGGTTATTTGGTTATCCTGTTGAACACTCTTTATCGCCAGTGATGCATAATTCAGCTTTTAAGCAGTTAGAATTAGATTATCACTATCTGCCATTTGAGGTTGAGCCGTCTAATTTAGAATCTGCTGTGGAAGGAATTAAAGCATTAGGTCTGCGTGGAGTTAATTTAACTATTCCACATAAAGAAAGTGTAATTCCTTACTTAGATGAGTTATCTCAATCTGCTGAATTAATTGGTGCGGTTAATACTATTAAACAAGAAGAAGGTCGATTAATTGGTTATAATACTGATGGACGGGGATTTGTTCGTTCTTTAAACGAGGCTGATTTTACTCCTCAAGACAAGTCAGGATTAATTATTGGTGCTGGCGGAGCTGCTCGCGCAATTGCTTTTCAATTGGTATTAGAGGGGCTTGATCGTTTATATATAGCTAATCGTACTCTCAGTAAAGCTGAAAGTTTAGTTCAGGAAGTAGGTCAAAAGTTAGATTTAGAACAGATAGAAGCTATTGCTCTAGATGAGAAAGTGCTTAGAGAGATTATAGGAAACTTAGATTTAGTTGTAGATACTACTCCGGTGGGAATGTCGCCGCAAGCTGACGTAGAGCCGGTGATTAATCCTCAGCTGCTCCACTCTGGATTGGTGGTTAGTGATTTAGTCTACAATCCGCTTGAGACTACACTACTACAAGCTGCTGAGAAGAGAGGGGCTACTACTATTAGCGGTTTAGGAATGTTAGTTCATCAAGGAGCAATAGCGTTTGAATTATGGACTGGCAAGCAAGCTCCTCTTAAGGTAATGAAGCGGGCGACGAAGAGTCAACTTTAGAATATAGGTTTACTTAATTAGGACATGGGTTAAAGCTCATGTCTATTTTTTATGTCTGATTTATCCAATCCTAATTTGCACAATCTTAAGCTTAAATTGAATAATTATAATTTTTTGTCTTAAAAAGAGGAAAAAAGAAATCTATTCATTAAATACATATATGATATTTGGTTTAGTAATATAAAATCTATTTTCAGTTTAAATTTAATTGGTTTAAAAAGTAACAGTTCTGATTATTCATCAAGGGGGGATGAGTTTAAAATAGAACTATTATAGATGTTATAAAAGTTAGTCGTTGGAATGAGGAGAAACTTAAATTTCAGGGAGTTGAGTGTAACTTTATGAAAAATAAGAGTTGGCAGAACTCAATTTTGGATCAGATTAGGTCGAAGCCAAGGTATTGTTCTTTATGCTTAGTGATTGTGATTGCTATAATAATCATTATCCCCCTCTGTTTAGTAATTAATAATCTATACGGTGATTATTTACTGCAGCAGAAGCGAGAAGAGATTAGAAATAATCTGCTATCTTATAAAGTGACTTTGAGTAATGTAATTAATAATCGTTTCTCCTTAATTAAGGGTCTGGAAGCATTTGTAATAAGTAATTTTGATCAGCAGATTGATTATCGTGAATTCAACTCTTTTGCCTATAGCTTATATAATTCTGTGGATGGTATTAAGAATTTGATCATTGCGCCGGATGGAATTAATAAGTTTGTCTTTCCGCTTACTGATAATGAAGCATCATTAGGTCATAATTTGATTCAAGATCAGCGGGTTAATGTAAGAGAGGATGTTAAACGGGCTATTAGAACCGGTGATATTACCATCAGTGGCCCTTACAAATTAAGGCAGGGCGGCCACGGAATTATATTGCGTAAAGCTATCTTTAATCGAGATCAGTTCTGGGGTTTAGTAACTATGGCGATAAGTATGGACTCTATTTATCAGTCAGTAGGCTTAACAGATGAGAAAGTATCGCTCAATATTGCTTTGCGCAAGGATAATAGAAATTTTTATGGAGAGTCGAGGATCTTTGCTAACAATCCAGTTATGCTTAAAGTTGATCTTCCCGATGGTAAGATTGATGTCGCTGCTATTCCTAAACGCGGTTGGCAAAATTCAATTAGAAAACGAAGCGGTATCTTTCAAATTAATTTGATCTTCATTAGTCTTCTCTTACTTTCTTTAATCTACTTTATATCTTTTAGAATGGCTAAAATTAAAGAGTTAGTTAATCAGCAGACTAACAGATTAAATGAGACTAAGGAACGGTTAGAATTAGCAATTGAAAGTGCTGATTTGGCTGTTTGGGATTGGGATATTGATAATAATTCATTAAAAGCTGATGCTAAGTGGTCAGCAATGTTAGGTTATGATCAATCAGAGTTAGAACCTGCAATGGATAAGTGGGAGGAGTTATTACATCAATCTGATAGAGATAATTTTTTGAATACTCTGAAAAGTTGCTTAAATAATGATACTGATTACTGTGAATTAGAGTATAGAATGAGAACTAAGACAGGTGATTATAAGTGGATTAAGACTACTGGTAAGGTTGTAAATGAGAATCAAGCAGATAATCCTCAGCGGTTAGTAGGTGTAAATCAGGATATTGATGACCGTAAGACTAAAGAAGAGAATATTAAATTTCTCTCATTTCATGATGCGATGACCGGTTTATATAATAGGCGGTATTTTGAAACAGAGATGGAACGGTTAGATAATTCACGTAAATTGCCAATTAGTATTGTTATTGCTGATTTAGATGAATTAAAGCAGATTAATGATACTTATGGTCATAAGGTTGGTGATCAATATATCACTTATAG
>JBNJEL010000068.1:0-10623 GCA_051745835.1 Bacillota bacterium | reverse complement strand
GTACTAAAGTAGATCTCATCCGAGACAGCTTCTAAACGATCCTTCATAATAATCATCTCTTCGGACTGCGCGCCCACTAAAGTAATAATCTGATTACCAGCTGCTTTTAACTCCTTAGCTTTAGGATAGATCGGCGCTACGCCAATTCCACCGGCTACACAGAGTACAGTACCTAACTCTTCAATCTCAATCGGTTCACCCAGTGGTCCTAAGATATCTAAGATCTCATCACCTACTTCTAACTGACATAGCTCCTTTGTCGAATAACCAATCGCCTGAATCACTAAGTCTATCGTTCCTGCTTCCCGGTCATAATCAGCAATTGTTAGTGGAATTCGTTCTCCTTGCTGATTATTGCGAACTACGACAAAGTGTCCTGGTTGAGCTTTATCAGCAATTAAAGGTGCTGCTACTCGTAATAACTCTACATTTGGTGCTAAACTCTCTTTTTTAATAATTTCAAACATCTTTTCCCCTCCCTACTAACTACTAATTATCTTCTGTCATCATCTCTTGTGCCTTAGCCAACTCTTCTTCATAACTAACTTCAATTCGTGCTACTCCACTATCAACAGCTGCTTGGGCTACCGCCGCTGCCACATGAGGACCGACTCGTTCATCAAATGGTTTCGGAATTACATAATCAGCCGCTAATTCATCCTCAGCAATTAAATCAGCCAAGGCATAACTAGCTGCTACTTTCATCTCTTCATTAATATCTGTTGCTCGCACATCTAACGCCCCGCGAAAGATTCCCGGAAACGCCATTACATTATTAACCTGATTAGGATAATCCGAACGACCAGTTCCTACTACTTTAGCTCCCGCAGCTAATGCATCTTCAGGCCAGATCTCAGGGTCAGGATTAGCCATCGGAAATAAGATTGGATCATCAGCCATCGTACTGATCATCTCTTGGCTAAGTACTCCTGCCACTGATACGCCAACAAAGACATCTGCTCCCTCAATCACTTCTGCTAAATCGCCCTGCTGTTGCTGCTGATTAGTCATTTGGGCTAACTCTTTCTTTTGAGGATTAAGATTATCGCGCCCTTGATAGATTGCTCCTTGACTATCAAGTACCGTTATCTCTTCAATTCCTTGGGCTAATAAGAGCTTAGTAATACTAATTCCTGCTGCTCCTGCTCCATTAATTACTACTTTAATCTCATCTAGCTCTTTATCGACTAACTGCAAAGCATTAATCAAGCCTGCTAAAGTAATAATCGCTGTACCGTGCTGATCATCATGAAAGACCGGAATATCGATCTCCTCTTTTAACCGCTCTTCAATATAGAAACATTCTGGCGACTTAATATCCTCTAAATTAATCCCGCCAAAAGTAGGCGCTAACTGTTTAACTGTCTCCACTAAGCGCTTAGGGTCAGATTCATCTAAACAGATAGGAAAAGCATCCACACCGCCAAACTCCTTAAAGAGTACGGACTTACCTTCCATTACCGGCATCGAAGCCTCAGCGCCAATATCTCCTAAACCTAATACGGCACTACCATTACTGACTACTGCTACAAAGTTAGACTTATTAGTATAAGTAAAGACCTGCTCACGATCTTCCTTAATCTCCAAACAAGGTTGGGCTACCCCCGGAGAGTAAGCTAAGGATAGATCCTCTTCATTCTCTACACTAACCTTAGTCTGCACCTCCAATTTGCCCTGGTTCGCTCGATGTAACTCCAATGCTTTATCTTTTAAATCCATTATAAGCCTCCTATGAACACAGAATGATTTACAGTCCCTATCATACCAAACTTTTTACCAAAAGTGAAGTCTATTTACCATTTTGGTAGAGTGAATTCCCCTGACTATCGATCACTACTAAGACCGGAAAATCCTCTACCTCTAACTTCCTTACTGCTTCCGTACCTAAATCATGGTAGGCAATCACTTCAGCGGACTTAATGCACTGGGCAATTAACGCTGCTGCTCCGCCAATTGCTCCCAAGTAGACCGCTCCTTCTTCCTTCATTGATTCTATCACTTCTGGACTGCGATCACCTTTGCCAATCATCCCCTTTAATCCTGCCTCGATTAACTGCGGAGTAAAAGAGTCCATACGGTAACTAGTAGTCGGACCTGCCGAACCAATAGCTTGCCCCGGCTTGGCTGGCGCTGGTCCAACATAGTAGATCACTTGCCCCTCTAAAGGCAGAGGTAACTCCTCGCCTGCCTCTAAAGTTGATATTAAGCGACTATGGGCAGCATCACGGGCAGTATAGATCGTACCAGATAATAAGACGCGATCTCCTGCTTCTAACTGCTCCACGTCAGTAGAACTTAGCGGGGTCTCTAGTCGAATCTGACTCATCTACTCCCCCTCCTTTGCTGTTAAGACTCTTTCACAGTGACGGCTAACATGACAATTAATATTTACTGCTACTGGCAGTCCCGCAATATGGGTGGGATAGGTCTCTACATTCACCCCAAGAGCTGTTGTCTGACCGCCAAAGCCCTGTGGACCAATTCCTAACTGATTAATCTCACTTAATAATTCTGCTTCTAACTTAGCCAACTTAGCTTCCTGAGGCTGACTATCTAGCGGACGCAGCAGCGATTTCTTAGCTAAAAGAGCTGCCTTCTCAAAAGTACCACCTATTCCTACTCCTACTACTATTGGCGGACAAGGATTAGCTCCTGCTTCCTTAACCGTCTGCACTACAAAATCTTTAACGCCCTCGCGACCAGCAGCCGGAGTTAACATCTTAATCTGACTCATATTCTCACTACCAAAGCCCTTCGGCGCTACAGTTAGCTTCAACTCATCCCCCGGTACTACTTCCGTATAAATCACTGCCGGAGTATTATCATTAGTATTCTCACGCTCTAAGGGATCGGCTACGACTGACTTGCGTAGATAGCCTTCTTGATAGCCATCTCTTACTCCTTGATTAATTGCGGCTGTTAGATTACCGCCCTTAATCTCAACCTCCTGTCCTAACTCAACAAAGACTACCGTCATCCCGGTATCCTGACAGACTGGCATCTTTTCTTCACGAGCTATTTGAGCATTCTCTATTAACCGTTCTAAAACCTCCTGTGCCACAGCAGAATCTTCCTTTGCTAAAGCCTGCTTATAACCAGCAATTACATCATCACCTAAGTTATAGTTAGCTTCCTGACACATCTGAGCTACTGTCTCACTAATCTCTGTAACATGAATAGCCATTCGATTACCTCCTAATCTCAATCCTTTACTATCTATATTAAGTTAATGATACTCTTTTTCCTTTATAGCTACTTAAATTAGACTCTCTCACTGCCAATATACCTTCAAAATCATTAATCAATAAGAATATTTTTCTTTTTTATAATTAATTGGTATAATCATATTAAATACTTAACAATCACAATCAGGGAGGTAAAATAATGAGCAATATACTATTAATTGAAGATTCATCATTCTTAAGACATAGAATTAAGATGTTACTTAAAAATTATGATTTTAATATCTGCGAAGCTAAAAATTCATTCCAAGTTAAAAAAGAAACTTTTGCTCAAAATAAAGACCTAGCAACAATCGACTTAGTGCTATTAGATACTAATTTAAACGGTGAGGATGGGCTTGATTTATTACCTTACTTAAAAGAAAATTATCCTGCATTGCCAGTAATAATTATTAGTGATGATAATAATAAACAGACAGTTCTTAAAACATTTAATTTAAAAGCTAATGACTACATTCTCAAACCATTTAAAGAAAAGAACTTAATTGATAAAATTAATTACTATCTTGCAGTAGATGATGAATGTATTATCAATCCTAAACTCTGTCCAACTCAAAAAGAGATAACAAATAAAGATAATAAAGTACAGAATGAATTTAACTATTTTAAGGTCCAACTATTAACAGAAATTAATCGTTCTCTAAGATCAAACTTACCATTTTCCATCTTCAAACTTAGTTTAAATGATAATTCTAATCACAAGATAACTAAAGACCAACTACTTAATCTAATTAGAACTATCGACCACCTCTATACTCTTAATCAAACTAATTACCTATTCTTATTACCTCTTACTTCTAAGCCAGGCATGAAAACATTAATTGATAGATTAAAAACAGAGTTTAAAGACCTAACTGCTGATGATACTATTAATTTTGCTAATCAACTTTCTTTTCCACAGGATATTACTAATCAACTACAACAAGATAATGCTGTAAAGTATCAACAAGCTATTATTGATGAGTTAATCTAATTATCACCCTAAAAGTAAGACCCCTGCCAAAAAAAGCAGGGGTTTAAACAATAAGCAATCTATCCTATCTCGTAAAAGTAGGAATCTTCTCCTTATCTTTAGCTGCTGTAACTAACTCTTTAACGCGTGCTACATCATCTTGGTCAAACTGATCTAAGTCTTCACCATTCTCCATTGCTTCATAGATAGCATCTAACTGCTCATAATTGATACCAAACTCTTCTTCATCACCTTCAGTATCTTCACCGCGTAATCCACCAGTTGGAGGACGGTCAACAATCTCTTGTGGTACTCCAATTCGCTTAGCTAACTCCCATACTTCCATCTTAGTAAGATCACCTAGCGGTCTCATATCAGTAGCTCCGTCACCATATAGAGTATAGTAACCAGTAATAATTTCACTTTGATTACTAGTCCCCATTACTACATAATTCATCTTTTCAGCAATGTAATAGAGAGTCATCATTCGTAAACGAGTAATTATATTCTGCTGCGCTGGATTGATAGTTGGCACCTTAGTCTGAGGCCAATACTCGCGGTCAACTTCTTCCACATCGATATCAGTAAATGTCTCTTCGATTCCTTCGTAAGCCTCCTTAAGATTAACTGAGATAGTCTCTAAATCAAACTCATCAGCTACCATCTCAGCATACTCCACATCTTTGCTTACTGTACCGCTACAAGGAAGTAAAACACCTAAACTATCGTCTCCAAATGCTCGCTTAATTAAACCTGCTACTGTAGAAGAGTCGACACCTCCACTGAGTCCGACTAATGCTCCATCTGCATCTCGTTTAGCAACTTGTTCTTGCATCCATTCTACTATTTCATCTTCAATATTCTCCTGCAGCATAGTTTAATCTACCTCCTTAACTTAATGACTGACTCTAACTTAATACTAATAAGTAGATTAGAAAATCTATTAGCTTTACTTAAGCTTAACTCCCTTAGGCAGCCAAGAATTAACTAACTCTTGATGATTCTTAATAAATTTCTTTGCTGCCTCTTCAGGGGAATTACCCTGCTGAATTAAATTCATCATGCGTCCTAATTGATCAGTAGTCAACTCATAATTAGTCAAGATCTTACTAGCTGTCGGAAAATCCTCTTTAATCTTTGATCGACCGATACTTCTAATCGTCTCTGCTGCTCCATAGACTCCTTGCGGATCCTTTAAAAACTTCAGATCAAATTCTGCCCACTTCCAATGTGGAGTCCAACCAGTTACTACTACTGGCTGCTGTTGTTTAACTGCTTTCTCTAATTTAGCAGTCATTGCTGGGCCACTACTTTCAATTAACTTCCAGTCAGATAACCCGTAAGCATCTAATCCTTTATTCTTAGTTGTCTGCATTATTCCTGCTCCTGGATCAATCCCTACAATCTGCTGGTTGAATTTAGAACTATTCTCTTTAAGTTGGGCAATACTATCTACCTCTACATATTCCGGTACCACTAAACCTAACTTAGCATTAGTAAAGTTAGCCCCTAAATCTACTAACTGATCAGAATTCTTTTCCCAATAAGACTTCTGAGTCTGAGGCAGCCAAGCACAAACAAAAGCATCCAAATCTCCTTTAGCTGTTCCTTCATACATTGCACCAGCCTGAAGAATCATTGTCTCTACATCATAGCCAGCCTGTTTTAGCACTTCTGCCATGAGATGAGTCGACGCTTCTGCGGATGCCCACTGCACATAACCTAACTTAATCTGCTGTTCATCAGTTGATTGCTGTGAAGTACCTTGCTGATCTTCAGCTCCACTACAACCGCTAATTAAGACTGCTACCATTAATACTACTGCTATTAAAGTTGATCGCTGTTTAAACATTTTTCCCTCCTTAGATAAGCACTCGCTACTCTTTTACTCTATCTAAGTGCTACTAGAAAAAAATATTTAAGCTAGCTACTTTAATCACGACCAAAGATACGGTCAAGAATCATTGCTAAGATAACTACACCTAAACCTGCTTCAAATCCTAAGCCAATATCTACTGTAGATAAGGAACGAAGTACTGGCTTACCTAAACCGCCCGCTCCAATCATTGCTGCAATTACAACCATAGATAAGGATAACATAATACATTGATTAATCCCCATCATAATTGAAGGTAAAGCTAGCGGCAATTCTACCTTATATAACATCTGCCACGGCGTACAGCCATAAGCTCGTCCTGCTTCCTTTAACTCATCTGACACCTGCTGAATTCCTAAGTAAGTTAAACGAATCGGTGGGGCAACAGCAAATACTACTGTAGCTATCACACCCGAAACATTACCTAAACCAAAGAACATTAAGGCTGGAATTAAGTAGACAAAAGGCGGGATTGTCTGCATAAAATCAAGCATTGGTCTAGTTATAACATCAACTACTCGATTATGTGCCTTTAAGATACCAACCGGAATCCCAATTACTAAACAGACAAATACCGATGTAATAATCGAAGCCATAGTAGTAATTAGTGGATCCCACATCTCTAAATTCAAGACTAACAGTAGACCTAAGACCACAAATAAAGACAACCGCTTCCCCTTTAACTTCCAGGCAATTAAAGCAAAAACAGCAATTAATAAGAACGGAGGCCCAAATGATAAAACTGCTTCAAAACCATTAATCATTGAATCAATTAAATTAGAGAAAGTATCTAACGGCCCTCCAAAGTTATTTATAATATAGTTAACTAGTCCTTCGATCATATTACCTAAAGGAATCTTAGAGGATAACATTGGAAACATCATCTACTCACCTCTCAATCTAAGAATTAGATAACCCTAAGCAGCACTGAATAATGCTGCTTAAGATTATGCTTTAACTTACTTTACTTTCTGCTTAATTACTTCCATTGCATCTTTGCCATCAACCGACTTAACACTGGCAACCCATTCACTAACTAAATCTAAATTATTGCTAATCCATTCTTCAGCTACTTTTTCTGGATCGCGTTCTTTCTCTTGGTACTCTAAAATCCACTTACTTTGAATTTGAGATGTTACCTTAAACTGTTCTAAAAATTTATAGAAATTAGGCTGTTCTTCTTTTAGTTCTGGACGCGCTGCAGAATAGACTCTATCCTTAGAACCCCAAATATTCTCTGGATCCTCAAGATACTTAAGATCGAACTTAACATTCATCCAGTGTGGCTTCCAACCATGAAAAGCAATCCAATCTTGATTCTTAGTTGCCTTATTTACTGCAGATAACATTGCTGCTGTACTACCAGTAACTAACTCCCAATCTCCTAAATTATAAGTATCATTTTCGATTGCCTTCTTAATAATACGGTTACCATCATTACCAGGTTCAATCCCCACTATCTCATGGTCAAACTTATCAGCATGTTCATCTAAATCTTCCATCGATTTTACTCCTGCTTCCCAGACATACTCAGGTACAGCTGTCTGATAGAGTGCTTCTTCTAAATTCACCTGTACATTCTCTACTACACCTTTCTTTTGATACTCTTCAAAATTAACCTTCATTGTCGGCATCCAGTTACCTAAGAAAGCATCAATCTCATCATTTTCCATTCCTTTAAATAGTACCTGCTGGACTAAACCTTGTGATTCAACTTCATAACCTAAATACTCAAAAATCTTCTGTGCTACATGAGTCTTAACTGTAACTCCCGGCCATTCAACATAACCAAAAGATATACTCTTAGTCTGTTCACCTGTACTCTGTTGATTACCACCTTGTTGAGTACAACCGACTAGACCAATTGCTACTACTAATGTTAAAGCTAAAATTACTTTAGTCTGCTTAGAAAACATATCCTTTGACCTCCTTTATTTTAATGATGTTTCTTACTTAATTTATTCTTGACTTGCTTCGCCAGCTAAATTAGCTATTACATCAGTCTTAACTATTACACCTAACAACTGATTATCCTCATCAACTACTGGTAATGGAATATTAACATCAGCTACATCAGCAAATAGCTCATCTAAATTCTCCTCAGGATCAATTACTTGCGGCTTCGTTAATAGACCATCTAAATCTTTTTGTTTGCGATTTACTCCTTCCATCGCATCCTCAATTCTGACAACTCCTTTAAACTCGCGATCTTTACCGACTACACAGATACTAGAAAGACCATTTTGACGCATCTTATGCATTGCAGTATGTGGTCCGTCCTGTTCATAGATTACTGCTAACGGCTTGGACATAATATCCTCAGCAGTTAAAATCCGTGAACGATTTACATCCTGAACAAACTCTCGCACATAATCATTTTCAGCATTAGTTAAGATCTCTTCTGGCGTACCAATTTGAACTATCGAACCATCATTCATAATTGCAATTCTATCTCCTAACTTTAAAGCTTCATCTAAATCGTGTGTAATAAAGAGAATCGTCTTATCTAACTCAGCATAGAGATCTAATAGTTCATCCTGCATCTCCTTCTTAATTAATGGGTCTAAAGCACTAAACGGCTCGTCCATCAGTAAAATATCAGGGTCAACAGCTAACGCTCTAGCTAAACCAACCCGCTGCTGCATACCACCACTTAACTGTTCGGGATACTGATCTTCCCAACCATCTAAACCTACGCGATCTAACGCTTTCAAACACCGCTCTTTTCTCTCCTCAGCCGGCACATCCTGTATCTCTAAACCAAACTCAGTATTCTCTAATACAGTACGATTAGGAAAGAGAGCAAAGTCTTGAAAGACCATACCGAACTTATCTCGTCTAAACTTACGCAGTCCTTGCTGATCTAACTCCATTAAGTCTATACCATCTACTTCTATCTCACCAGTTGTCAGCTGAATCAATCTATTTAAACATCTTAATAAAGTAGATTTACCACTACCAGATAGACCCATGATGACAAATATTTCTTCGGAACGAACATTAAAAGTTACATCATTAACCCCCACGGTTAATCCTGTCTCCTCTAGTACTTCATCTTTACTATATCCTGATTTTAGAAGCTTAAGTCCGCGTTGAGGGTTATCTCCAAATATCTTAGATAGACTCTTAACTGTTATCTCTTTCATTTACTGAAACCTCCCAACTATACTTAATAGAATAATTTAAAAGATATCTAAATATACTTGCTTAATAGAAAATTTAAAGATACTTAAAATAGAAAAATCTTTGAAATAGGCATCTATTCCAAAGATTAAATGAACTAAAAATTTACAATTTAATTTAAAGCTTATTACTCTCAATTAGCCCACCACTAAGTTCCCTATAAATAATATAACATCCTTACTAATTTGTCAAATCAATTATTTCCACCCAGCTAACTACTTACTTAAAAGTTAATTATATGCAATCATACCATATCTGAAGTATGCTTAACCAACTTACTTTTTAACATACCTTAATCTCATCTTCAATCACAGAACTTAAATCAAACTAAGCTAATAATTGCATCAAGCTTCATTCTATCACCATCATTTGATTAGTAAGCTTCTGCATCTATCTCGTTAGAATCTGCTTCTGATTCAATACTTACCATAATCTGATTAGGAACACAGACTATCATCTCATTAGGACTGTCAATCCAACCTGTCTGATAACAGATACCCAGCGGGCAAACATCACGCTCCATTTCCAACATTCTTACTCGTCCATCCTTAATTAACACTTCAGCCTGACCATGGTCTAAATCTATCTCTACCTTCTTCTCTAAAGTTGAACTTAATCTAATCTTACTGTGAACCTGACCTTGATGTTTAATCACTACAAACTCTGCTGCTTGATTAGTAGTAATAAAATTAAATGTTGACCAGCCAATGCCTACTACTGTAACTGCCAGAATAAAACCAATTAATATCTTATCATAAATTGTCATTATCTGCTGTAATTTTTTGAACATTTTTAATCATCCTATCTAATTATCAGCTTACTCTAACTTTATTATATTTATTCTAACATAGTTCATTAACTAAAGACAAGAAAAAAGGATCCTAATTTAGGATCCTTTAATCAGCAAATATATGATTATCAATCTTAACTATCTTTGGTCGAGAAGAGATCCACTCCAATTTAGTAGCAACTTCAGGATTATAGAAGTAGAGTGCATCACCAGTAGGATCATAACCTAATAATGCTGCCTTAGCCGCTTGAATTGATGAATCAGTTGGCGGCAGATTAACCTGTCCATCACTAACTGCACTAAATTGTCCCTGCTGATAGATAACTTCTCGAATACTATTAGCAAAATTGGAATTTTGCACTCGATTTAAGATCACAGCTCCTACTCCTACCTGCCCGCGAAATGATTCACCACGAGCTTCGCCATTAATTGCTCTAGCTAGCGTCATTACCTGTTGCTGTTCAAAATTATTCTGTTCTACATAATTACTACTATCTAAATATTGCACTGTCTGAGCATCAATTATACCATGCGGCTTAATTCCTCTGCTCTCTTGAAACTGCTTGACTGCTCTTAAAGT
>JBNJEL010000067.1:0-10696 GCA_051745835.1 Bacillota bacterium | reverse complement strand
AATTAATTTTAGTCGCTCCATCGATTAACCAACTGCCAACTCAACTCAGTAATTATAGAGTATAAAGTTGTAGGCAGAAAATCGATATCTCTATTAAGCAACATTCATTATATTAACATCTGATTCTACATCTGTCAAGAAGAAAATAAATTAATTCTCTTTCTTAGCATCTAACTCTAAATAACGCTCATAACCTTTCTTAATCTTTAAAAAATCGTACCAAGTTGGCTTCTTCCATTTCTCATTTCTCAATAAAGCGGCTGGATGAAAAGTTGGCAGAAAGTAGTAACCAGATCTTTCAATCCATTCTCCGCGTAATCGAGTAATTTTACCATTAGGATCTAGTAATCCTTTAACCGCTACTGAACCCAATGGAACAATAATTAAAGGTTGAACCAACTTAATCTCTTGGGCCAAAAACCAAATACAGCTCTTCATTTCAGTAGTACTAGGATTACGATTACCCGGTGGTCGACACTTAACAATATTGCTGATATAAACATCATCTCTTTCAATCTCAGCTGCTGCTAAAATTTTATTAAATAATTGTCCCGCCTTACCTACAAAAGGAACCCCCTGTTCATCTTCTCTTTGACCAGGCCCTTCACCAATAAACATTAAACCGGCATTAGGATTACCAGTACCAAAAACTTTCTGTTGACATTCCGAATGTAAGTGGCATCTTTCACATTTATTTGCTATGTTTTTAACTTCAGATAAATCTTTAAATTTCTGTTTCTCCTTAGAATCTTGACTAAACAATCCCAACTGATTATCATTATTACTAAATAACACATCTACCACTCCTGAGTTCCTAATGTATATAATATGTATTTAAATCCCCTAAAGCACTAGCAAATCACAAAAAGAAATTAACTACTTTATCTATATACTGATTAATATAGTTATTCTGTTGCTTCTTAATACATCTTTGCTCTTCTACTCTAACTTCCAATTGAGAATAAATTCTACAAAACTCCTGCCAATGATTAAGCAAACGCTCTTTAAATAATCCTTCACCAATTTGAGCTAATAATTGATAATTATCCTCCTGTAGCGATTCTAATCTACTTCGTTTTAATGAAATTGAATCCCTATAAGAATTTGCTATCTCTTTATTCTTATCTATGTCAATCATCTCTAATTTAGATTGAATTTCTGAAATTCTACTATCTAATTGACTACAAATTTGAAGATTATTAATTACTGTTGTCATAAACTGTTTCAACTCAGCAGAAAATTGATTGTTATACTCTAAAATTATTGATGGATAATTATTAATAGCTAACTTACCTAATGTAATAAGTAAGTTCTTCGTTTTACATTCACTAACTTTATAATTGCCAACTAAGAACATCGATCTATCATCCCCTAATTAAACCTAAGATTATAAAGGAGTTTCATCTAACTAACTAGAAATTTATATTTAACAAATTTTAACCAAGGAGGTCACAATGAAAATTCCTAACACACCACAATTAAGAAAAATCAAACAGAAATTAAATCATAAACTAACAACTTTAATTAAAGAATCAGCTACTGATGCACAAAATCAATCTAATCCAAAACAGTTAAATCCCAAAAAACTAAATAATATCCTAACTGATCTAGATCTTTTAGAAACCAAACTAAACAAAAAAATTGTCAAAGCATTAATCAATCATCAACTACCAATTAATCGAGAAAACATAAATAATATTAAACAGTTACTAAGTAATTTTAATAATACGTCAAAAGCTTTAGAAGCAATTCTCTTTATCAAACAGACCAACCTTAATTTAAACCACAGCACTATTAAGTTATTAACTGACTTTTTATCTGCTAAACCACATATTGCTAATAACCTTACTCAACTAATTAATAACCAACCAGAAAAGTTAGCAGCTAAATTAACTAAATTTATTTTACAACCTACTCAAGAAAACCATAGATTTAAAGGCGATCAATTAAAGAAACTAATCGCAAATTTAGGTTTGGATCTAGAAAAAAACTTAGCTACAAATAAAAATAACAGTACTACTCTCAAATCACTACTACTAGATTTAACGACTAATAATCAACAGCAAACTGAGATAGTTAATACGTTAATCGATAATCTAACTACCCAAAAATTAATGATGCATCATAATGAAAAGAATGATATTCTCTATCTCTATCTTCAACTGCCTGTCCAATTTGAGAAAGAGCAGCAAAATTTAACTACCGTACATCTAAATGTCTACCGTAAAAGTAGTAATTCAACTACTGATGAGGATTCTAATAACTTTAGTTTTATCTTAGATCTAGAGACTAACAATTTAGGCCCTCTAAAGATAGAACTAGAGCTAATTAACCAAGAACTTAAAATTGCAATCGAAACTCAATTTAAAAGAACCTTAGAGCTAATCAATCATCATACTACAACCTTAAAAAGCAAACTAAAAGAGCTAGGCTTTAAAGTAAGTGAAATAAAATTAAATGTTAACCAAGATCTATCACAAGAACCAGTAGTAAGAACTCCTTCTAATATTAATCACACTACTAATCAAGATTTATATAATATAGACTTTACCATCTAGGAGGTCAACTAATGAATAATAACTCAAATAAAAGTAAACAAGATAAAAAAGCCACTGCTTTAAAGTATGATCCTGAACAAAATGAAGCCCCACAAGTAATAGCTAAAGGTAGCCAAGAACTTGCTAACCAGATTATTCAGCGTGCTCAAGAACATGATATCCCCATCTACCACGACCAAGAATTAGTAGAAAATTTGATCCAATTAGACTTAGATGAAGAGATACCAGAAGAATTATATCATGTAGTTGCCGAAGTGTTAAGCTTTATCTACCAATTAAATGATCAAAATTAATCTTTATCCTCTATATTATAATAATCACATAATTGCTGTAATGGGCATTCTATACACTGCGGCTGACGAGCCTTACAGACTTCACGACCATGAAAGATAAACCAATGATGAGCTGCAGTCCACTTATCTTGAGGAATCTGAGCCATTAATTGTTCTTCAGTCTCTAAAACATCATCACTATCAGCTAAACCTAAACGATTAGTTACCCGAAAGACATGAGTATCGACAGCAATAGCATCAAACTCAAAAGCTGAACTTAAAACTACATTAGCAGTTTTACGACCTACCCCCGATAATTTCATCAACTCTTCTCGTGTCTGGGGTATCTGAGAATCATACTCTTCAATTAATGTCTGACAAGTATTAATGATATATTTAGCTTTATTACGATAGAGTCCTACACCTTTAATTTTCTCAGCTAACTCCTCGACCGATAACTTAGCTAAACTTTCTACTTCACCATACTCTGCAAACAGGTCAGCTGTAACTTTATTCACTTGTTTATCAGTAGATTGAGCCGATAAGATAGTAGCAATTAATAATTGAAATGGTGTCTTATAATTTAATTCTGTCTCAGGTGCAGGATACTCTTCTTCTAAAATCTGCAATAATTTATCAATCTCTTTATCAGATTTCATACTTTTCCCTCCATTTTCTACTAACAATAAAACTACATATTCTCAATTAACCATTGCTCTGTACGCTCTAATGCTTCACTCTCCCACTCTAGCTGATTATAAGTATGATCAGCACCTACAATAATATGTTTCTGACATACTTCGCTACTGACAGTATCATAATACTGCTCAGTATGATTTACAGGCACTACTTCATCTTCACTACCATGGACTAAAAAGACTGGTTGGTTATAATCATCAATCTCAACTAAAGGCTGTATTTGATTCATACCTACTATAAAATCTGAACTTAATTTAAAGCCTTCAAAATCAATATATCCTTGCTCTTCTAATTTATCAGCCGAGTAACCCTCTGGTTGATGAACTGCTAACATCTCCTCTAAATCAGCTACCGCTGACCATAGAACTAATGCTTTAATCCGTTCACTGCGACCAGCTACTGTAGCAGCTATTGCACCTCCTAAACTCAAACCTAGTAATCCCAACTGCGATTGATTAACCATCTCTAGTTGACTAACGTACTCAATAGCAGTAAATACATCTTTAATCTGACTACTAATAGTGCTATCTGCAAAATCACCACTGCTATCACCTGATCCACGATAATCAAATCTAAAGACTACAATACCATTTGCTGCCAACTTTCTAGCTAACTTAACAAAGATACGATGTGGCCCAACTTTGTTAGCTCTAAAGCCATGGCATAGTACCACTGCCGGCTTAGGATAATCAGTCTTACAGACTGGTGCATGTAAGATACCATTCATCTCTGCACCCGATTCACCAAATCGAATCGGTTCTTCCAACTTAATCACTCCTTAATCTAAAGTAATCCAATACTATAATCACTAGCACTCTAACTTGTCCTTTAATTATATAATAGCCGACACTTTTTTTAAAGAAAATTCTATTTTAAGTGTAGAATAAAACTGGGATAATTGCGAACACTAAAAATAGATTAATCACTAAATTAATTGTAACAGGGAGATGAAAGTAAATGGAGAAAAGATATAAAGTTATGTTAGCTGCTTTTTCTACAGTTCCTTTCTTAATGGTCTTAGGAAATTCAATGTTAATTCCTGAATTTCCTAAAATCAAAACCGCTTTAGATATCAATCAATTTCAAGTAGGACTCTTAATTACTCTCTTCTCTGCCTCAGCAGGCATAACTATCCCTTTCTTCGGTTACCTATCAGATAGAATTGGAAGAAAGAAGATTATTATTCCCTCATTATTTTTATATGGATTAGGCGGATTAATAGCCGGATTAGCATCTCTATTCTTAAAAGATAAGGCTTATCCCGTTATTCTCGCCAGTAGAATCATTCAGGGGATCGGTGGTGCTGGTACTGGCCCGATTGTGATGGCGTTAGTAGGAGATATTTTCACGTCTAATCAGCGTAGTGAAGCATTAGGAATTATTGAATCAGCTAACGGATTAGGAAAGATATTAAGCCCTATTTTAGGAGCAGCTATTGCCTTAATTAGCTGGTCAGCACTCTTTTTTTCTTATGCACTCTTAGCAATCCCAATTATAATGGCAATCTGGTACTTAACTGAAGAACCTGAAGGTAATACAAAAGAACAATCACTAACAGAGTACCTCGGTAGTATTAAAAGTATCTTTCAGCAACGAGGAATTTCGGTACTCCTTAGTCTATTAGGTGGAATGACTGTCCTCTTCTTACTATTTGGATTATTAGCCCATCTTTCTGATGTATTAGAGCATAAGTATCAAATCAAAGGCTTAGCTAAAGGCTTAGTTATTGCTATTCCAATTTTCTTTATGTCCACTACCTCATACTGCACTGGTCTTTACTTAACAGCAAAGGAACAGTACTATAAATATGCTCTAACTTTAGGCTTAACAATTAATGCACTAATATTAGCTGTACTAGCATTAGTTGATAATCTTTACCTCTATATGAGTCTAATCTCCATCTTAGGAGTAGGCAGCGGTTTAGTTCTACCGACAGTCAATACTTTAATTACAAGTGCTGCCCCTAGCGAACAACGAGGAGGAATCACTTCCTTATACGGTAGTGTGAGATTTATTGGAGTAGCTTTTGGCCCACCTACATTTAGCATATTAAACAGAAGTAGTGAAGAGATAATGTTCTTTGGAGTAGCTGGAATTGGGTTAATTAGTGCTGGTTTAATCTTTATCTTTTTGAATGAAGAGAAGATAATGGCAGCCGAAAAGAAGAATTAATTATCTTTCTTATGCTGACGATTAAAGAAATAACTATATTTATCTTTAAATTGCTGATTATCAGTATAAGGATGACGTAACACTAACCAACCTAAGATACCAAAAAGTAATCCCCACATCGCTAATACTTTAATATTCAATCTTATATCACCTCACCACAATAGTAAATAACCGATAAAATAGAGCAGTAATTCCTCCCGCCGTAAGTGGCCCGACAGGAATGCCATCTAAAAATATAATTCCTACTAAAGAACCTAATACCATCTGAAGAATCAGCTCCGGTTTTACTTCTAATAAATCAAGTCCTGTCCCATTTACCTTAGTAGCTAATAATCCACCTACTACTGCCATTACTCCTAACGGCGATTTACAAGTAGTAATTAACTCAGCTAAAGCTAATTCATTGGTTACAAGAGGAGTTAAAACTGCTAATATCAAGAAAAAAAGTCCAATATCTAATCCTCTCTCCTCTAAAATCAAGATTAGAGATTTAAATTGCAAAATCCGCAGGAAGAAGATAATCACCGCTGCCCAAGATAAAAGGTGAGCTTTAGCTAAAATGCCTAACGAAAAGATTATAAAGAGTAATAAATAACCTGAATCCATATTTTCACCTCATTCTCATTCATGCCCAAAATCAAATAACTACTTGCCCATCTCTATAGTAAGGAGCTATAGCAAAGATATTATCCTTAGCAGCATAATTTACATCCTCTTTTTTACCTAAGTTAATTAATCGCTGCCCAGACTCACTGCGCAATAGTACTTGACAGAGACGTTCTTGATTTAGTAAGTAATTTTGATAAGCTACTAAACTCAAATCTGACAGCTCCAAATTAACTTCTAACTGATTTAACTGCGAAATGATACCGCCAGCAGCTAAGAAATCTTCTAAAGCAAACTTACCATTCGTCCCCGCACAACAGATAACTAACTTAGAAGCTGAACTAACTTCCCTAGCTACTGCAGCTAGATTATTTAAAGCAGCCACTATAACTTTTTTAGCTACTGATAATCTTAATAACAATTTAGTACCATTAGTAGTAGTCAAGATCACCCGCTGACCTTCTAAAACTAAATTAGCAAATTGAACTGGTGAGTTACCTACTTCTAAATCAGAAATCTGTACTCCATCTCGCTCTCCAGCTGTAATAGTATTTCCCGTAGACTGATTATACTCTCGTGCTTGCGCGATACTTGCCACCGGCATTACTTCCTTAGCTCCATTAGCCAAGGCAGTTATTATCGTAGAAGTAGCACGCAAAGTATCAATTGCTACCGCTATCTTGCCTGCTACTCGCTCATCGCTTACCTCTCCTATATGTAGTAGTAACTCCACCTTCATAAATTAACCCTCCATTTTATTCATCAAATTGCAGTGAAGCGGTCTGACTTTGTTGTAATAACGCTGTCTTAAAAGTATCTCCTCTTAATCCTACCCGCAGCGACTCTAATGCTAGAATCTCTCTAGGGTCTATATTACCTAAATTAACATTCGAACCTAAAGTATTAATGAATTTAACCTGCTGCTTCTTAAGTGGAGCTTCCCAAATAATATCCTCCTGTCGATTAGCGCCTAATAGCAACTGTTCCATCTTAAACTCATCTATCTCACCATCCTCATCATAAATAGAAATCCCTTTACCTGATTCTCTAGCTTCAATTATTACTTTATCTGCTCCATTAGCTAGATCACGGTTAAGCTGACTAACCATCTTAGATATCTTAAATCGCTTCCGTTGGTCCTTCTTACCTAACTCAGTTAGAACTCTAAAGTTTTTATCAACTGCCTGTTTGATAATTGCTGCTCTAAGCCGAGAAGTCAAATCAATTGTACCATCTGAAATTTCGATAGCTGTAAATCCTAACTCTTTAGCCCGCTGTAGATATCTATCTAAAGCTCCCTGTGTAACGGCTACCTCTAAAAAAGTCCCCCCTGGATAAACATCAACTCCATAAGAAGTAATTAGTTCTATCTTATTTTTTAGGATTTGTGAATCGTAAAGAGCTGATGTACCGAAACTTAATTTATGAAAATCAATATATTCTGCTGCCAGTTCTAATAAATCTTCGGTTTCACGCATTCCCAATCCCTTATCTAAGATCATAGTTAATCCATTCCGACGCGGTTTGGTCTCTCGTCCTTGAAGCGGAAAATCTAACTCCAACTGCCAACCATTCTCTGTTCCGCTCATATCTGCTCCTCCCCCATAATTAAAGTCTAATACCTACTAAGATTAACCCAACTCCCATTCCAATAATCACTATATTCACAAGCGACACCTTATCTGCTATGTCCACTAACCCCAAAGTAGAAACTAATACTAAGATAATAGGTCCAATCAAGGCTAGCACCGAATTTAATTTTAGGGCTTTTTCGACTGAATTAAACTTAATCATCAATATCGCAGCTCCAAACTCTACTAAACCAGAGAAGACCCGCAGTAGTGCCATCCCTAGTAATAATTTATCTCTTACAAAGATCATTACTCCGCCTCCATCATTCTTTAGTGGCTATTTTGCCTATTATATTTATACTAAGTAATAAACAAAAAAAGAACCCATCTCTGAGTTCTTTTAATAGATAAAGTATTTAATTAATAATCAGCAATGTAACTTATGACCTGCTCTGTTATCTCTGACATATCATCAGAATTGATCTGTAGGACAAAGTCATCATGCTGTTTAAGCGAATGATTATACATTGGATCATAATACTCAGTTAATAAAGTTCTAATTACTCTCTTTAACTCTCCTGATTTCGATAAATTAACTAACTCTTGATAACTCTCTTTACCAATCTTACGCACTAGATACTTCTTAATGGCTGCCAACGATTCTAACCAACGGCTAATAAACTCATCGGGACTTTTTGTATAATCAGTAGCATACTCTTCATAAATCCTAATTACCCTACACTCAACTGAACTTTCAACTAAGATCTGGATTCCATTTTGCATCGCAGCAACCATAAAATCAGGTAGTACAGACATTCCAATCCGCTTACTTTCAGCCTCTATTGCTATTAATTTGCTGCCATTTAACTCTTCTAATCTCTCCCACAATAAAGAATCAAAGTACTTCTGATTCGTCGGCTCACCTAATCCTATGCTACCAAAAGCTGAACCGCGGTGGTTAGCTAAACCTTCTAAATCGATAGTCGGAATTCCTTTTTGCTCTAAACGCGTTAATAGTTCTGTCTTACCTACACCAGTATGCCCGTGGATAACTAATAATTTACTATCTAAATCATACTCTGCTAACTGATCTAAGATGAAGTTGCGATAGGCTTTGTAACCACCCTCTAATTTATAAAGTTTCATACCCAGTAATTCACTAATAACTCCAAGCGATTGACTACGCAGCCCGCCCCGAGCACAGAATAGAATAACATACTTATAATCTTGACTAATCGCTTTAATCTCTCTGGTTAGGCGTGGTAATTTAGGAGAGATTAAATCCATTCCTAAAAGACGAGCCTGATAAGGACTCTCTTGAGTATAGACAGTACCGATCTTAGCCCGCTCTTGATGATTAAAGACCGGTACATTAACTGCCCCAGGAATAGTAGCTTCCTCATACTCCTTTTCAGTTCGCACATCAATATAGACTACAGAATCTTTAGTTAAACTCTCTTGATAAGTGATTAATTCCATAATTAACTCTCCTAGCTAGTAATATAAATATATTTGACGCTTGTAACTTTTCTGTAGTAAACACTCATTCCCCTGCTTAGAAAGTAAGATTTATTCGAAGTAATTACTAATTTTTAACTTAAAAAATAAATAATAGCATAATCCACGCAGAATAATTTAAAATATTTATAAAGTATATAAGATTAAATTAAAGATAACCAAAAATACCACTTGCGAAGAATAAAAGAAAAAATTTAACAGAAAATATAATAAAGGAGTGATCATCTATGCCAACTAGTGCTAGAAACAAATTGAAAGGAACTATTACTAACCTACAATCTAATGAAGTAACTACAGAAGTAGTAATTATAATATTGGAGAACAAGAAGTTTGCTCTACAATTACTACTAACTCAGCTCAGAAGTTAAATTTAAAGGAAGGGGACCAAGTCACTGCTGCTATTAAATCTTCAGCAGTTATTGTCGAAAAAAAGTAAAAAACTTAACTGCCTAGGTTTACTAGGCAGTCTGCTAATTACTATTGATAATATGTCCTGCTGTAGCAGCAAAATTAAGATAAACTTCTCTACCGACAGCTAAATCTAGCTTACTTAGTTGCTGGTAACTAAGATAGACTATCAACTCCATACCTATATCGACCTTAACCTCAACTACTGATAGCCGCTTTTGCAAAGCAGTAATCTCTCCTTGATAAGTATTAACTGACTTTGCTAACGGCTGATTAGTTAACTCAATCTCCTCAGGTCTAATAGTTAACTTAACCTCACCAGTTGCTTCAGTATCAATATTAAAAGTTACACCTTCATTAATTACTACTACTCTTCGATTATTCTCTTCTATAATCTTACATGATAAGATATTTCTACTGCTTACAAACTCAGCTACAAATTGGGAAGCTGGAGCTTGAAAAATTTCCTTAGGAGTACCAATCTGTACTATCTTACCTTCCTTCATTACTGCAATTCTATCAGCTAAAGCTAAAGCTTCATCAAAATCATGAGTAACATGTAAGGTAGTAGTCTGTAATTGATGATGAATCTTCTTAATATCTTGTTGTAATCTACGCTTAATTCCAGGGTCTAAGGCACTAAGCGGTTCATCTAAAAGTAATACTTCCGGCGAGATAATCAATGCTCTCGCTAATGCTACCCGCTGCTGTTCTCCACCACTTAATGTCTGTACTGAACGATCTAGTAAATTTTCAATATTTAACAATTCTACTAATTCCGCTAATCTCTTATGTCCAGCTTGAGTATCCTCTTGACGCACTTCTAAACCATACATAATATTCTCTTTAACATTAAGATGAGGAAATAACATATAATCCTGATAGACCATCC
>JBNJEL010000066.1:0-10880 GCA_051745835.1 Bacillota bacterium | reverse complement strand
GGATTACCGCCAAAAGTAGAGCCGTGATCGCCTAATTCAAAAGCAGATGCTACTTCTTCTGTAGCTAAGAAGGCACTAATCGGCACTCCATTACCTAGTGCCTTAGCTAAAGTAAAGATATCGGGCTCAATTCCATAATGTTCATAACTAAACAGCTTACCAGTTCGTCCCATCCCAGTCTGAATCTCATCTAAGATCAGTAAGATTCCTTCTTCATCACAAAGTTTACGAATCCCTTGGAGATACTCTTGGTCTGCTACATTGATTCCGCCTTCTCCTTGAATTGTCTCGACCATCACCGCACAGGTCTGATCAGAAACAGCATCTTCAAGCGCTGCTAAATCATTATAAGGCACTGACTTAAATCCTTCCGGCAGCGGTGTAAATGGCTTTTGGTACTTCTCTTGGCCGGTTGCTGCTATAGTAGCTAAAGTACGACCGTGGAAGGACTTAGTAGTAGTAATCACCTCATAACGATCTTCATTACGCGCTTTAAAGTACTTGCGAGCTAACTTAATCGCCCCTTCATTAGATTCTGCTCCGCTATTACCATAAAAGACACGGTCACAGGCTGAATTGTCAACTAACAATTGATTTAACTTCGCCTGCGGTTCAATATAATAAATATTAGTACAGTGCATTACTTTATCTACCTGCTCTTTAACCGCTTGATTAACCTGCGGATGATTATAACCTAACGCATTAACTGCAATCCCTGCTAAAAAATCTAAGTATGAATTACCCGCTTGATCATAGACTGTTACTCCTTGACCCTTCTCGACTACTATCGGCATCCGGTCGCCAAAAACAGGCATAAAGTAGTCGCGATCGCTTTGGATAATCTCTTCTTTATTCATGACTAACACTCCTTTAAGCTTAATTATTGGTTATCATAGTTCCAATCCCTTTATCAGTAAAGATCTCTAATAGTAAAGCATGAGAGATTCTGCCATCTAAAATATGAGTTCTTCTAACACCTTCACTTAACGCATTAATACAGGAGTTAACCTTAGGAATCATTCCGCCATCTATCTTACCTATCTCAATCATCTGCTCCGCTTCAGCAATATTTAATGATGAAATTAAAGAATCCTTATCATCTTCATCTGCTAAGATACCCTCTACATTAGTTAGTAGGATTAACTTATCTGCCTCTAAAGCTGCTGCTAGATGTCCAGCTACTAAGTCAGCATTAATATTATAACTCTCACCATCTTCACCCACTCCAATTGGAGAAACAACAGGTAAGAAATCACTAACAATTAAATTCTCCAATATTTCCGGATTAATCTGCTTTACTTCACCGACATGTCCTAAATCTATCTCTTGCTCCTCTAATTGATAACTTTGGGCTTCAATTAGATTATTATCCTTACCTGAAATTCCAATTGACTTACTGCCAAATTGATTAGCTAAGGAGACAATCTCATTATTAACCTGCCCTACTAAGACCATCTCTACCACTTCCATAATCTCTTCGGTGGTAATTCTTAGTCCTTGATGAAACTCACTTTCAATCCCAAAGCGATCTAAAGTACGATTAATTACTGGACCGCCGCCGTGAACAATAATTGGATTGACACCGACATACTTCAGTAAAGTTATATCTTCTAGTACGGAACGCATAATCTTATCATTCACCATTGCATTCCCGCCGTACTTAATCACTACTGTTTTGTTCCTAAATTTGCGCATATATGGTAGTGCTTCGACTAAAATATCTGCTTTTTTAATTAATTCATCCATGCTCATCACTTCACTTCCTTACTTGTTATGTATGATATTCTCCGTTAATCTTAACGTATTCATAGGAAAGATCACAGGTCCATAACTTAGCTCTACCGCCACCTAAATTGAGATCAATCTTAATGGTAATCTCATCTTCTGCTAATAGATCACGCAAATCTTCATCAGCTAAATCCGCCTGCTCACCATTAACTAAGAGCTGTTCGTGATTAATCTCTAAGTTCAACCGATCTAACTCAACTTGACCGCCCGAATAGCCTACTGCGGCAACAATTCGTCCCCAGTTAGGATCTTCACCAAAGAGTGCGGTCTTAACTAACTGTGAATTAGCTACCGCTCTCGCAATCAAATTAGCATCATTTAAGGTTAAAGCATTAACTACTTCTATCTCTACAAACTTAGTAGCCCCTTCGCCGTCTTTAACTATCTGCTGTGCTAAGTACTGCGTTATCTCTTCTAAAACAGATAAGAAACGATAGTAATTATCATCCTTATGAGTAATCTGACGATTATCCGCCTGACCATTAGCCATTATCGCTACTGTATCATTAGTACTTTGATCACCGTCAACAGTTATGCGATTAAATGATTGATCAACAGCAGTACTTAAGGCTTCTTGTAGTAATTGTTGTGAAATGTTAAGATTAGTGGTCAGAAAGCCTAACATAGTCGCCATATTAGGTTCGATCATGCCCGAACCTTTAGCCATCCCGCCGACAATAATCTCTTCACCATCTATCTCAAAGCTAAGTGCCATCTCCTTAGGATAAGTATCGGTGGTCATAATCGCTCGTACTGCTTTCTTCCCCCCACTCGGATGAAGCTGATCACCAATCTGCTCTAAACCAGACTCTAGAGCTGCCATCGGTAACTGCTGACCGATAATTCCTGTTGATGCTGGAAAGACCAAGTCAGAGGAGACACCTAACTTTGAACCTAATAATTCAGTAATCCGTTGAGCATTCTTCATGCCCTCCGTTCCTGTACAGGCATTAGCATTACCACTATTAATAATGAAGGCTTGAGCTCGCCCCTGCTTAAGCAACTCTTGACCTAACTGGACCGGCGCTGCTGTAACCTGATTCTGCGTAAAAACAGCCGCTAACTGAGCCTCAGTCTCACTATAAACTAAAGCTAAATCTTTCTCATACTCTTTAATTCCACAATTAATCCCTGCTCCCAAAAAGCCAGGCGGATTAGTAATCCCACCTGATAAATCTTTATATTTAACCTCTTGTTTCTGAGTAGACATCTTAACTACCTCCTTCTAGTCATTACTTCATTAGTTTAAGGAATCATTCCTGCTGCTTGCAGCCCTTGACTCTCCTCTAAACCGAACATCAAGTTAAAGTTTTGGATAGCTTGACCGCTAGCACCTTTAATTAAGTTATCAATAGCTGATACAATAATTACTCGACCAGTCCGCTGATCTACCTTCACTCCTAAGTCACAGTAATTAGACCCTGCTATATACTTAATCTCCGGTAAGTTGTTCTGCCGCAAGCGAATAAAAGGTTCTCCCTTATAAAACTCATCATAGATCTCTACTAGCTCCTCAGTCGTAACCTCTCTTTGTAATTGACCATAAGAAGTACTTAAGATCCCTCGCTTAATCGGCACTAAGTGAGGAGTAAAAGAAAGTGTTACTTCTTTACTACCAACGCCTACTAACTCCTGTTCAATCTCTGATGTATGGCGGTGTTGACCTACTTTATATGCTTTAAAGCTCTCATCAACCTCAGAGAAATGAGTAGTACGACTAGGACTTCTCCCTGCCCCAGAAACACCAGACTTAGCATCAACAATTATAGAATCCATCTCTACTACTCCTGCTTTTATAGCTGGTGCTAAAGCTAAAATGGCTGAGGTAGCATAACAACCCGGATTAGCTACTAAGTTACTATCTTGAATCTGATTACGATGTAGTTCCGGCAGTCCATAAACTGATTCAGTCAACAGTTCTGGACTCTGATGAGCAGTCTGATACCATTCTTCATACTTCGCCTGTTCTTGATAACGATAATCTCCACTTAAATCTATTACTTTAACTCCTGTATCAAGTAATTGAGGTACGATAGACATCGATACCCGGTGCGGTAAAGCTGTAAAAACAACCTCTGTCCGCTCAGCTAAACTCTCAGCGGAAAATTCTTCACACTCTAAATCTACGATACCCTCTAACTGAGGATAAACTTGAGCAATCTTCTCGCCAGCAAAGCTTCTTGATGTGACTGCTGTAAGCTCTACCTGCGGATGAGAACTTAATAAACGCACTAACTCTGCTCCGGCATAGCCAGTAGCCCCAACGACACCTACTTTAATCATCTTATCCACCTCGCTAATTAAAAAATATTGAACTAACTAATCTAAGTTAAAAAATCAATTTTATATCAATTAATAACCTTATTCTATTTAAATTCGTGCTTCATCCGTACCAATTAATGACTAAACTTATCTCTTATATTTATTATTATACCTTAATTACATTGATTATAATTATACATAATTACGAATAAAAATGCAAATGATTTCAAAATAAAAAGAGCCCTCCCAGTTATGGGAAGGCTCCTTACCTAGAAGAATTTATGTTATTCTCCGCTCATAATAAGCAAATTATAATTTACTTACACTTTCAGCTTGTGGACCTTTTTCTCCTTCTACTACTTCAAATTCTACTTCTTGTCCTTCTTCTAATGTCTTAAATCCATCTTCTTCAATTGCTGAAAAGTGTACAAATACATCGTCTTCTCCTGGTACTTCAATAAATCCGTAACCCTTTTTTCCGTCGAACCATTTAACTGTTCCTGTTTTCATAAAAATAATTCCTCCTATTTAACCTTTGTGGTTAATTGAATATTTAACAATTATAATTATAGCATAAGATTTTAACTCTGTCAAATTATTTATGCTTAAATTTTAATCTATACTGCAATTCAGCAATAATTAAAGTAACCAATGGAATAATAACCGTAATTACAAAAGCAAAGTAGGGCCACCTAGTACCCGACCAAGTTAATAATTCACTAAAACTATCCCAGACAGTTCGATTCCATTCTCCTTCACTTAATATTGTATTAAGAACTAACTTCATTTGCGAAAGATTAAGGATTATCAGACCAACTGGTAGTACTATAAATCGATAATCCTTGTAATTAAATAGACTACTGATCCCTTTACAAGCTGCTAATAAAGAAAGACTGAACTTTAAGAAGGCTCCCAAAATAAAGATAGCTGCTACTAAAATCTCTAACCGCTGTAGAAAATCACCAATATTTAACTTAGCTGCTGCGCTATAAGTAGAAAAATGAAGGCTAGAGGTTAGATCAAAACCTAATACAACTAAATTATTAATAGAGATCAATAAAATCAGCCCACCACCAATTAAAGTACCTAATAAATAGACGCGATAAATAGAAATCTTATTTACTCCTACCGAAAAGATTAATAAAAAGATAACAATATCCCCAAAGGGAAAAGTAAAAGAAGAGAGTGCCCCACTTAAGATCTCTTTCATATTACCATGCGCTATAGGTTCTAAATTACTAAGATCCATCTGAGGTAATAAAAATAAGACTAAAAAAAAGATAAAGAAGAACATAATTGGTAGAGTAAAGCTACTCCAGCGTCCGATAACCTCTATTCCTTCCTTAACTAACCAGCTAGCTAATAAGACTACTATCATACCGATTACAACTTGAGGAGTATTATATAAAGAAGTGGTGATAATAAAAGTAAGTATATTATTCAGCACTAACGCTCCCAAATAAATAGCAAATAAAATATAACTTAAGCTAATTATCTTACCCAGAAATTGACCATAAGTCTCTTCTAGTATACCATAAAAGTTTTGATTAGGCTTAAGAGTATGTAAGCGAGCATAACCTAGATTAAGCACTAAGCTAAACAAGAGTGCTATAAGTACCGCCAACCACAAATTATGTTTAGCCACTAAGCCAGTAGTAACAATAGTAGACGTGCCTAAAATAAGCATAATCATCATCACAATAGCCTGTTTATTAGAGATACTTTCTTGAACCACTGCTTACCCTCCTCACTTCATCCCCGTAATACTCCAATACTAATCGATAACGAAAAAAATAGTAGAATTAAATAAAGTAGATATTCCCGCCGCTTTTGCTTTTTGATCAAGGGAACTACCTCGATAATTCCAATCAATAGATAACTCATAATAATTAGAAATAAAATAACTAACTCACTCCTCTACCTTAATTGATTCACGCCTTAAGCCAGTTCCTATAATTTCAAACTTTACATCCACTTTAACCGGTAGAGTTCTAAAAACTTCCGACCAATTATCACTAACTTCTTTCCATACTTCTGGCTGCTGATTAGATATTAGACGCCCAAAACCAAAAATATCACTTTGGTACTTTTCCTGCACGCTATAAATCACTTCTCTAATCTGACGCTCAATCTTTTGTTCACCAGAACTAATAATCTGTTCTTTCTTTTTAGAATCTAAGACTTCAGTACTATCAAATGCTCCTACTCCTACTTTAGTTCGTACCTTAATCTCAACACCTAATTGATCATCAATACTAACTGGTTTCAACTTGGTTTGATTAGCAAAAATCTCAAAAGTAACATCTCCCTTTGTTACAATGCTATCCTCAATTACAACCAAACCATTCTTTAATTTATCTAAAATTATTAACAGACTGCGGGTCTCAACCTCATTTAACGTCCCCACCATCTGTTTATTATTAAAGACCGCCATTCCATATACCTGAGGTACATTCTTACTACCGCTTGACTCCTCATCCTGTTGTTGCTGATTACCGTCAGCTTCTTTCTCTTCTTTACTGTTCTTTGATTTAGACTCCAATCTCACTAACGGCAGCACCGGACAGCTACCTTCCTGTGCTAGAACCTGCATAAAACGCCAAAGTGGAACTGAACTAAATTCAGTAAGATTAGCTTCGGCATTTAAAATATCTTCAATCTGACCAGAGACAGTATCGTGAATAACAGTCTTAGGCTGAGATAAGATCTGGTCTGACTGACCTTCTGTAGCTATTAAAAGTTGAATCCCCGATCTCATTTCTGCATCACGATTAGCAAAATCTAAAGCAGGGATTATATCTTCTCGTGCCATCTCTTCGTCAATTATTAAGATATTAGCATGACTCCAATACAGTTGTTTAGAGTGTTTAGTAACCATCTTTCGTACTGCATCAAAGAAGGTCTGCCCCTGCATCGAAAAAACAGTCGATGACATCTCCACTTCTGTTCCACCCCGCGGTACCATACTCTCCACTGTAATCTGATAGCGATCCTCACGAGGATGTTCAATTACTACTCCCGCCACAAGTGATAGATCATTAACCTCCCGATAATCCCAACAGCCAGTTAATAATGAAGCAATTGAGATTAATAAGAGCAGACAAGTAATTAATTTAATAACTCTGCGCACCATTACTCTCTTCCTTTCTGCGGCTCAATATTAGATTTACGAACCCGGTTCTCTTGAGCAATAAGTTTAGGTCGAGTATACATATACCACCACGGTGCCCGAATAGCAGTATCCTTTAATTCTTGGGGATCAAATGAAGATAGATGGAGCATATAAGGAATTCCAAATGAACGCAGTGAAACTAAGTGAATAATTAATCCAATTACTCCTAAGATATAGCCGTATAATCCTAAAACTGTTGCCAATAGCAAAAAAACCAATCGTACTGTAACTAAGATATTGTTCATCTTATAATTAATAAAAGAAGAGATTCCGGTTAAAGCTACTACTATCACCACTGGCGAACTAACAAACCTTGCCTGTACAGCAGCCTCTCCTAAGACCAAAGCTCCAACTATACTAACTGCTCCTCCAACCGGCTCAGGCAGTCGTAATCCAGATTCTCTTAAGATCTCATAAATTAACGAAAGTAGAACTACCTCAACAATAGTAGGAAAAGGAACCGCCGTACGCGAAGCTGTAATTGCCACTAATAATGGAGTAGGAATCATCTCTTGATGATAGGTAACTAATGAGACATAGATAGCCGGAATACTAGTTGATAGAAAGAAACTTAAGTAGCGTAGAAAACGATTAATAGTTGCAAAGATATAATTAGCATAGTAATCGTCAGGACTTTGAAAGTATTCCATAAAGATAAAAGGCATCGTCAAGTTAACCGGAGTACCGTCAACTAAAAGCACTACTCGCCCATCTAATAAATTAGCTGCCATCTTATCCGGTTTTTCTGTAAAGCCAACTGTTCTAAAAGGAGATAACGGTGAATCTTTAATCAACTCTTCGATCTGATTAGAACCAACCAAGCCATCTATCTCAATTCGATTTAACCGCTTAATTACCTCTTGGACTATCTTAGGATTGGCAATTCCTTCGATATAACTAATACAGACCTTAGTCTGCGATTCAGAACCGATATCTTTAAACTCAAACTTAAGATTAGGACTCTTAATTCTCCGTCTAATTAGTGAAACATTAACCAAGATCGACTCGACAAATCCAGCTCGCGGCCCCTTAGCCACTAATTCTGCTGTAGGTTCTGTAATAGACCGCGTCTTCCAGCCCTTAGTATTTAAGGTTAGTCCTGCTGCTAAACCATCAAGCAAAAGAATCGTATCACCATAGAGTGCTGAACCAACGAGTTGATCAATATCGGCTGTCTGTGTAATTGTATCCGAGGTTACAATCTGATCAATTAACTGCTTTGCCTTAGTATCACTCCCGCTTTTTAGATTAAACTCTTTATTCATTAACGGCAGTAAGATATTATCATTAATAATCTCTTTATCTACCATACCATCTACAAAGATAAGACAGCCAGCAACCTTTTTACTCCCAGCTGTTTCAAAATGACGATATGTAATCGTATCATCATTAGCAAAAATCTCTTTAAAGATTGCTAGATTATCAGTTAAGTTAGTAGTTAATTCAACCTTATCTGCTGACGTCTGTTGATTATCTGTAGTACCACAGATTAACTGTTTAAGATAATTAAACACCTAAGCTAGCCTCCTCACTTATTAATATTATCCTCAACTACCAGCTAATCTATACAGTCAGCAGTAAAATAAAAAAAGAAACTACAGCTTTAACTAATTATCTGATCTAAATTACCGATTACTGATTCAAATAGATCAATCTTATCCGCTAAAAGCTGTAGAATCTGTTCTTCAATTGTACCCTTAGTACATAGATTATAGATCTTTACCTCAGCTGTCTGGCCTAAACGGTGTACCCGCCCAATCCGCTGTTCTAAACGCATCGGATTCCACGGCAAGTCATAATTAATAATTGTATTACAAAACTGCAAGTTAAGTCCTTGTCTACCCGCAGCAGTACTAATTAAGACATCTCCTTCGTTAGCAAAACACTCTTTAGCCCGCTCTTTTTGATTCTCATTAAGCGTACCATCAAATTTAAGCGGTAAAAAACCACGCTGGTAGAGATAGTAACCCAGATAATTTTGAGTAGCACGGTACTCAGTAAAGATAATTGCTTTTTCATCCAACTCCTTTAATATTTGTTCTACTACCTGCACTTTCTGATTAAATTCTATCTGTGCGACTAAATCTAATAATTCTTCTATCTCTGCTTGTAATTCTGTCGAACTTTCTTGTAATAATTTCTGTAAAGTATTTTCAACTGCAAAGGAACTGCTACAGATCTCCCGTTGGAGAGTAACTAACTGAAGAGGATTCTTATTTTTGTGTTGATAGCTATAATACTCATCTTCAACTAAGTTAGTAATCCCTTCATATAACTGTCGTTCAGTTGCTGTTAATTCTAAAGGAATCAACTTTACATTGCGAGCTGTAAAATCAAGATTAGCGTCAGTCCGCTCGTTTCTAATCATCACTTGACCTAATTGCTGCTGCAAGGCTTTCTTATTACTAGAATTAATAGCTGCTTTAAACTCTTGACGATTAGTAAATAGTTCGGGCTTAAGTAAGCTAATTAGATTATAAAGCTCTGTAAGATCATTTTGAATCGGTGTAGCCGTTAAGAATAACATATATTTAGGTGAAAGTTGATTGACAAACTGCCAATTTAAAGTATCCTGATTCTTTAATTTATGTGCTTCATCAACAATCACCAAATCAAAATCGCGTTTATAAATCTCAGCTGCATGGCGGTCGCGCTTCGCTAAGTCTAATGAAGCAATCTGATGGTTAAAGTAATGCCACCCTCTACCTTTTCGATTATTAAAGAGGTCAATTTGAAACTTAGTAGTTAACTCCTTCCACCACTGATAACCTAAAGCTGCTGGGGTTAAGATTAGTGTACTCTCTACTGCACCACGTAGAATATATTCCTTTAAAATCAAACCTGCTTCAATTGTCTTCCCTAGTCCTACTTCATCAGCTAAAAGTGCCCGGCCCTGTAGTTGATTAATCACTCGCTTTGCTGTCTTTATCTGATGAGGATAGAGCATAAAGTCCTCTGCTGACCAATAATCTGCTAATTTGTCTAATGCTACTAACTTATCAATTCTAGTCTGTTGATTAATTGCCATCTAATCTTCCTTTCTTTACTATCCTATCTTTAAAGTAACCAACAGCTAATTAGTTGATAAGCAGTAATTTACAGCAGTAATACCAACTCCTCCCTACTTAAAGTTAATCCCAACTACCCCACCCAAAAGTCCAGTAACTAATCCTAATAGAACCATTAACCCAGCACCTACAGAAAAAGGTATATCCAACCAGATCAACCCCGCCATCAACTGCATTAAAGTCTGGATTAACCCTACAAACATTCCATTTAACCAGCCTCTTCTCTCCACATTAGCTCCCGTCAATAGCCCACCTAATAAAATAGCCAGATAATTAAGTAGTATCAATCCCTGTAAAATAATCGAGCTATCTAAGTTACTGACAGTAATAGCTACTCCCGAGATTACAACTCCTATAATCAATAAGAATAGACTTACTATCAAGCCCCAAAGTATCCTCTTAACTGCTAAAACAGAATGATGAGTTTCAGAATATCTACTCATAATTCACCTCCTAAATCTCTATTTCTAACCTTAACTAACTTATTACATTATATTAGACTAACTTACCACTAATCACCTAGCAATAAAAAAAGCCCATCACCAATTAAGATGATGGGAAAAATACTTTATTTTAACTTAGCTCCCAGA
>JBNJEL010000065.1:0-11131 GCA_051745835.1 Bacillota bacterium | reverse complement strand
GATCTTAGCTGAGACATCTGATGAGGAGACTGAGGTTCTTTTGGACTTAGTTTCGGAGGAAGCTTTGGCAGATATCTTAGCTGAGGTTAATTATGAAGTGGAGAAGAAGCTGCTGCGTTTCTTATCCAACGAGCGTTTAACTAATGTTTTAGAAGCAATGTATTCTGATGATGTGGCTGACTTATTGGGTGCTTTAAATATTGGTCAGAGCAAGGAATTATTAGCTTCGATGCAGGAAGAGGAAGCTGAGGAAATTCAGCGTCTGTTAGGCTATGATGAAGAAAGTGCTGGCGGACGGATGACAACGGAATATATTGTCTTGAAACAAGAGAAGACAGTCGAAGAATCAATTGTTAAGTTGCGTCAGATTGCACCAGATGCGGAGATGATTTATTACATATATGTAGTTAATGATAAGAAGGAATTAGTCGGAGTTTTATCAATGCGAGAGTTAATAGTTGCTGCTCCGCAATCTAAAATTAAAGAGATTATGAATACTAAGGTAATTACCGTAGAAGTTAATCAAGATCAAGAGGAAGTGGCACAGATAATTGCTAAGTATGACCTTTTAGCAGTACCAGTAGTTAATCAACAAGGACTGTTATTAGGAATTATTACAGTTGATGATATTATTGATATTATTGAACAAGAAGCAACAGAGGATATGTATAAAATGGCGGGTACTTCGGAATTAAATTTAGCTGATGAGAAGCCAGAGGTTATTAGTGGTTTGATTAAGCGTCTGCCCTGGTTAGTTATTCTTTTATTTGGTAATCTGCTTTCTGGTAATGTAATTCAAGGATTCGAGAAGACATTAGAGTCAGTAGTAGCTTTATCTTTTTTTATACCGGTGCTTATGGATATGGGCGGTAATGTAGGTACACAATCATTGACGATGGTAGTTAGAGGTTTAGCTACCGGAAGTATAGATAAGAGGAATATTAAAGAGCATTTCTTTAATGAGATTAAGATTGGATTAAATTTAGCAGTAATTCTTGGTGGTTTGATTTCGGGGGTAGCTTTTTTATGGCAGGGCAATCCTATTTTAGGTCTAGTGGTAGGTTTGGCTATGTTCTGTACTCTATTAACAGCGGTAATTGCTGGGACAGCGATTCCATTTATTATGGATCTGTTAGGTGCTGACCCTGCTGTAGCAGCAGGCCCATTTATTACAACTGTGATTGACGCTTCGGGATTATTTATTTACTTTACTCTTTCTACTTACTTTTTACAGAGTTTGATGTGATAGTAGATTAGTAAAGATTGATGGCTAAAAAGTTTTGTTTTTTGTTTATAAATATTGATCAAAATCAGATTAATTTAAGGAGTGGATAATGATGGCTATTAAACCTAAGGATATGGCTAAGATGTTAGATCATACTATTCTTAAAGCTGATGCTACTATTGAAGAAGTAAAGGAGAAATGTGAGGAAGCTAAGGAGTATGAATTTGCTTCGGTCTGTGTTAATCCTTGTTTTGTTCCATTTGCTAATAAGTTATTATCTGGTACTTCAGTTAAAGTAGGTACTGTCGTAGGCTTTCCATTAGGGGGAATGACTACTGAGACTAAGGCATTTGAAACAAAGAATGCAATCAAGAATGGAGCACAAGAAATAGATATGGTGGCTAATATTGGAGCGATTAAGTCCGGTGAGTTTGAGGTTGTACATGATGATATCAAGGCGGTAGTTGATGCTACTAAGGTAGCCGGTGTAACACGAGATATAATTACGAAGGTGATTATCGAAACTTGTTATCTAACCGAGGATGAGAAGGTCAAAGTTTCAGAGATTATTAAGGATGTAGGAGCTGATTTTGTGAAGACTTCTACCGGTTTTGGGCCAGAAGGCGCTACTGTAGAAGATGTGAACTTAATTCGTAAGACTGTCGGGCGTCCGATAGGTGTCAAGGCTGCTGGGGGAATTAGTAACTTTGATGATGCATTAGATATGTTAGATGCTGGTGCTAATCGGATTGGTTCTAGTAGCGGTGTTGCAATTGTAACTGGCGAGCGTCGTGAAGAGGAAGAAGAGGATGATGAGTAATAATAAAAAAATATATTAAGCTGGCGGCTATATAGTCATTTATTAAGGCTATATAGTCTTTTTTTGTTTTTAATAGATAAATTTGGAGGTGATTATCTATTTTATGTTTAATTAGTAATATAATAAAAGATAATCTAAGGAGGATTTATTAATGAAAAATTTAAGTATTGATTTTAATAACTGGAAGTTAGGCGGAAAATTTATCTTTATCTCCGGATGTGCAGCAGTGATGTCTCTATTTATGAAGTGGGTAGATATAGGGTTAGCTAGTCAGACTGGTTGGCAGCAGCAAGGTTATCTCTTTTTATTACTTTTTATTTATCCGGTTTATAAGTTATTGCAAGGTAAGGAGATTAATAAAGTGCTGGGGGTTTTATTAAGTGGTCTTTCGGTTGTAATGACTCTATTTTATATTAGTTCTAAAAGTCAAGAAATTTTTGGAGAACAGATTAATGTTGCTAGTAATGGAGTTTATTTATTTTTAGTAGCATCATTGGGATTATTGTTTGGTGTTTTAAAGTATGAAAAGTAGGGCGGCTAAAGTGCTGGAGATCAGTTGGAGGTTAAGTTAAAGATTGATTCATATAAGGAGGTGGAGAGATGATACAAGCATTAAAGGCAATGGGCAAATATGAACGAGAGAATTCAGATGAAAGTTTATTATCGCAGGTAGTAGAGAATCCTAATTCTAATGGAAAATATAATGAAGTGTTAGTGATTATATTTAAGAAGGAAGATGAAGAGATTATATTTGATGAAGTTAGAGTAGAGGAATTTAGTAAGCAGAAGTTGGACAAGTATGCTTATAAGTATGGTAGTTCCCGTGGAGGTGATTTAACGCCTACATGTAAGGTAACAGATTTATTTAAAACATATAACAAAAAGTTTCAATACTCATTAAGAGATACTTGTGAAAGGTTAAATGGAAAAAATAAAAATGAAGAAATTATTTTAAAAATACATGAAAATTTTAAAAAAGATAAGATAAATGAAGAGATATATGAAGAATTAGCGGAGATAGAGTATGAGGATAATGCTGTATTAACAATTGGTTATAGACCTAATGATGGTGAATTGAAATATGTTGGGGATTTTACAGAGCTTACGGAAGCATTGATGGAGAAGTATGAGCAAAAGTTCTATTACAAGAAGTCTTATCGTAAGGCTGAAAAGGAATCGGTAGGTGAAGATAATCTTTGTTATGTCTGTTCTAAGCAACGAGATAAGACTTATGGTTATGCCAGTACTTTTGCTTTTTATACTTTAGATAAGAAAGGGTTTACTTCTGGTGGTTTTAAACGGGGAGAAGCTTGGAAGAATTATCCTGTCTGTCCTGAGTGTGCTAAGTTATTAGATTTAGGCAAAAATTACTTAGAAGATAATTTATCAGCTAGATTTTGTGGGATTAATTACTTTATTATACCTAAGACTATATTTGGAACTGATGATTTTGAGGAAGAAGTCTTTTTTTCAATGTTGGATGATTTACAGGAATATCGGAAGATGTCATTACAGGAAGATGATCGGACAGGCTTAGTTAGAACACAGGAAAGTTTATTTGCAGCTATGAGCGAATTTGATAATTATGTTAACTTTAATTTGATGTTTTATAGAGAAGAACATAGTGGAAGTGTTTTTAGAATCTTACTTTATATAGAAGATGTTTTACCTTCTTATTTACAGCAGATATTTGAAGTTAAAGCAGAAGTGGATGAAGAAGAAATTTTTAAAGAGTTAAATGGTAAAGATAGAGTGTTTGATTTGGATTTTAAATTTAATTTAATTCATGACTTCTTCCCCATAAACCCTGGTAAGCAATTTGATTTCACTAAACAGTTTTTAGAGATTACTAATAGTATCTTTAGAGGACAACAGGTTGCTTATAAGTTGTTAATTGATCGATTTGTAGCTCACTTACAGGAAAAGTTTAGAAATGATGAATCAATTTGGTTAGATAATTTAAAGGCATTAATGATTTTGAAATTTTTACAACGTTTAAATCTATTGCCTACAGTAGAAGAGGGGGAAATAATAGTGGCGGAAGAAAAAGGTACTTATCGTAAGCAATTAGAAGACTTTTTAGCTGAGCATGAAGATGTCTTAAACTCTAATGTAAAACGGATGGTCTTTTTAGAAGGGATATTAGTACAGAAACTGCTTAATATTCAAAGGAGAGAGCGAGATGGTGCTACTCCATTTAGAGCAAGATTGAATGGTCTAAAGTTAAATGAGAAGATAGTTAAGAGAATTTACTCTGAGGCTATTAATAAGTTAGAGGAGTATGATCAAAATTACTATCAGCAGTTAGAAGAGATGATTGCTGATTATATTTTGGAGAGTGATTTTGATCAGATTTCTAATAATGAGCTTTCATTTTATTTTGTAACAGGCATGAATCAGGCTGATAAGTTTCAATTTCAAAATAATAAGGAGGATGATGAATAATGAGTACTATTGAGCAGAGAAGTGAGTTAGTATTCTTATATGATATTAAGGACGCAAATCCTAATGGAGATCCATTAGATGCTAATAAGCCTAGAATTGATGAAGAAACGGGAATTAACTTAGTTACTGATGTACGTTTGAAGAGAACTATTCGTGATTACTTATATGATTATCGAGATTATAATGGTGAGAATGGTAAAGATATCTTTGTTCGAGAGATTAAAGCAGATGATGGTACAATTCAAGATGGTAAGATGAGAGCTAAGGATTATAAAGAAGATCCTAAGCAAGTATTAAAGAGCTGTATTGATGTGAGATTATTTGGAGGAGTAATTCCTTTATCTGGAGATTCAATTACTTATACTGGGCCTGTGCAATTTCAGATGGGGCGTTCTTTACATGCAGTAGAGTTAAATTATATTAAAGGAACAGGAGCTTTTGCCTCTGGGTCTGGTAAGAGTAAGAAGACATTTAGAGAAGAGTATGTAGTACCTTACTCTTTGATTGGATTTTATGGAATTGTTAATGAGAATGCAGCGCAGGAGACTAATTTAAGCGAGGAAGATGTTAAACTTTTAATTGAAGGAATGTGGAAGGGGACGAAAAACTTAATTACGCGTAGTAAAGTAGGACAGACGCCGCGTCTACTATTGAAGGCTAATTATAGTGAGGAGAATTTCTTTATTGGTGAATTAAAGAATTATATTAAGTTAGTTAGTGATAAGCGCGAAGAAGAGATTAGAGATGTAGAGGATTATAAACTGGATATTACAGCTTTAGTGGAAGTGTTAGATAGTTACGGAGATAAAGTTGAAAGTGTTGAGTATCTAGTTAATCCGCGGGTTGAATTTATTAAAGGTGGAGAAGAGGTAAAGTTATCAGATCTGGATAAATTTAGAGCAATTGAATTATAATTTTAAAGAGAGATGGACTGGGAGGTTCATCTCTCAATTATAGAAAGGAGTTAGTAGGATGAATAAGTTATTAGTCTTTGATATTAGAGCAGATTATGCTCACTTCAAAAAGTACTATACTACTACTTCGCCGTTAACTTTTGCTATTCCACCTAAGACTGTTTTATATGGAGTGATAGGAGCTATCTTAGGATTGGATAAGCAAGAGTATCTTAATTATTTTCAGTCTGGTCAGTGTCGGATAGGCATTGAAATTAGGAAGCCAATTAAGAAGACCAGAATTAATTTAAACTTGATTGATACTAAGAAGGCTGATTTAATGTCTAGAATAGATACTAGAACTCAAATTAAGACTGAATATCTAAAGGATGTAGAGTATAGAATTTATTTTTGGCACCAGGATAGCCAGATTTATAATCGATTAAAGCAGAATTTAAGTCAACATAAATCGGTCTATTCAGTAGCGTTAGGATTGAGTGAGAATTTAGCTGATTTTGAATTCATTGGTGAGTATGAAGTTGATAAGATCAAAGATAATCAAGACTGGGTAGATATAGTAACGGTATTAAGGATAGATGAAGATTATTTAAATCAAGGCGATATCGACTTTAGTTGTGGTGATCGAGAGTACTATACAGATAAAGTAGCTGTAGAGATGAAATTAGATAGAGAAGTGATAGATTATGGTCAGATTTTATTTGAAAGCAAAGCACAAAGTATTAAAGCAAAACCTTCAGAGTATTATCAGTTAGATAATGGTAATAACTGCTGTCTTCTATAATAAGGAGTGATAGAAGTGCAAGATATATACTCTCATCCTGATAAGCTATTAAAAGATCATTTATTTAATGTATATCATTTAGGAATGAAAAAGTTTGCTAGTAAAAATTTAAGATTTAATAATTTAGATGAGATTAAATTAGTAACAAATGTGGTTTTAATTACTCATGATTTTGGTAAAGCAAATAAGTTCTTTCAACAAAAACTTAAATTAGCAAGTAGCGGACAGACTGATAGTCAGGAATATAAAAAGTTAACAAGTCAGGATACAAAGAAGAGCAATCATAGTTTGTTATCAGCTTTATTTACTTATTATATTTTAGAACAGCTTCTAGATAATAGTTTATTGAGTTTATTAGGCATGAGCATTGTTTATCGTCATCATAGTAATTTAAAAGATTTTGGTGATATGGTAAGAATATCTAAACAGGATTGGGAGATATTAAAAGAGCAGTCAGAGACTATACCATTAGAAATTTTAGATGAGATATTAAGTTTAACTGATTTAGATATTAGCCTTGATCAATTTGATATTTCCAAGCTGCAAGATAAGCTAACTAATTGGAGATTTGATTTTGAATTATCAACAATAAAAGATAAGTTGACTACAGAGGATTATCTAATTGTTAATCTAATCTTTTCAATTTTAATTTCTTCGGATAAGGCTGAAGCTATCTTTTATAATAAAAATTTAAGTTATGAGCGGTTAGAAGAATTAGTATTAGATAGACAAGTAATTGAACCGACAGTTGTCGATCAATATAAGCAGATACAAGGTTGGGATCAGCCAGATAGTAGAATTGATCAACAGCGAAATGAGATCTATGATGAGGTAATGACTAATATAGGAGAAATAGATTTGACAGAAGATAGGATTTTATCAATTAATGTTCCCACGGGAACCGGAAAGACATTTGCTTCTTTAGCTGCGGGATTAAGATTACGAAAAAGATTAGGAGAGCAGTATAGATTGATTTATACTCTACCGTTTACGTCGATTATAGATCAAAATTTTAAAGAGTTTGAGAAGGTATTTACAGAGACGGGAAGAGAAGTGGATAGTTCTTTATTAATTAAGCATCACTACTTAACGCCAAAAAGTTATACTAAAACAGAGGATTATGAAGATGAAGAGTATGATATATCGAGACATCTAATTGAAAGCTGGAATTCAGAGATTGTGGTAACTACTTTTGTGCAATTACTCCATTCTATCTTCTCTCATCGAAATCGTAGCCTATTAAAGTTTCATAATCTTGCTAATTCGATTATTCTATTAGATGAGGTGCAGTCTATTCCTCATAAATACTGGCAGTTAGTTAGAGTAATGCTCAGTAAGTTAGCCGAGAAGTTGGACTGTTACTTTATCTTTATTACTGCTACGATGCCGTTGATTTATAGTGAAGAGGAAGCGGAAATTAGGGAACTGGCTGTAAGTAAGCAGGAGTATTTTGAATTTTTTGATCGGATTAAGCTAGATTTGTCAGAATTTAGAGAGGAGAAGACGATAGATGAGTTTAAGGAGTTTATAACTGATGAGTTAAAAGAATATGCTGATCAAAGCTGTTTAATTATCCTAAATACAATTAAGACTTCTATTGAAGTTTATGAATATATCGAAGAGTTAATTGAGTTTGGAGAATTAAAGGGAGATTTAGTTTACCTATCGACTAATATTATTCCTCAGGAACGCGAGAAGAGGATTGATGATATTGGAGACGGTGAGCCAAGAGAGATTATTGTATCAACACAGATGGTAGAAGCAGGGGTTGATATTGATTTAGATCGAGTCTATCGTGATTTTGCTCCACTGGATTCAATTAATCAAAGTTGTGGTCGCTGTAATCGTAATTTTGATCCTGATAAGCAGGGGATAGTGAAATTAGTTAAGTTAGTGAATGAAAATCATAATAATAAAACTTATGCTAGTTATGTTTATGCAAAATCATTATTAAGATGTACTAAGAAGCTATTAGCAAAGTTAGATGATGTAGTGGAAGAGAAGCATTTTTTTGAGATGAATAATAATTATTTTAAGCAGGTAGCTGGGGTTATAAGTGATGATAAGTCGGTTGAGTTATTAGATAAAATTAAAGAATTAAAGTATAAGCGGGCATTCTCGCAGGATGAAGAAGGGAAAGTATTTAGATTGATTGAACAGGATTTTCAGACGGTTAATCTATTTATCGAAGTAGATGATGATGCAAAAGAAATATGGGAGAAGTATTGTCAGATTAATCAGCTGGAGATTAATAGTCCGGAAGATTATAGTCGGCGGAAGGCTAAATTTGAGCAGATTAAGAAGGAGTTTTTAGGATATGTGATTACTATTCCTGAAGAGGTAGCAAAAGAGGAGCTAGAAGAAGAGCAATTAGATAAGACCTTTAATTTGATCGATCAGAATCAGATTAGTAATGATAGCTATACTGTTTATGATTGTAAGACAGGATTTAATAGAGATGACTCAGAAGTAGATACATTTTTCTAAAGGAGGTTGAGTGATGGAACAGGTGAAAAAAGCGATCTTAGAGTTTAATCTAAATCAAGATTTACCGTTAAGTTTCGGTCATAAGTTGAGAGGTTTCTTTGCTAATCGATTTGAGGATGTATTATTTCATCATCATCGGGAAAATGGGGAGTTAAGATATGGTTATCCGCTGATTCAATATAAGATTATCGAGGGTAATCCGACTGTGATTGGATTAAATAGAGGGGCGGAGCTGATAAGTGATAAGTTTTTGGCAGTAGAAGAGTTATCATTAGCAGGAGAAGATTATTTACCGGTGGAGAAGAAGTTAAATGTGGTTGACCATCAATTAGAGGTAGTAGATGATTTGGAATTTGGATATCAGTTTTATTCGCCGTGGTTAGGATTGAACCAACAGAATTATCATCGTTATCTATCTGAAATTAAGGGGGCGGGGCAGTCTAAAGAAGAAAATTTTTTAGGAAATATTTTAATCGGTAATTTCTTAACTTTGGCTAAAGGTGTTGATTGGTGGGTAGAAGAGGAAATTAGAGTAGATGTTGATTTAAGTCCAGTTGATGTACGATTTAAAAATCAGGAGATGATAGGCTTTACAGGAAGATTTACTTCTAATATTAAGCTGCCGCAGTATATCGGTTTGGGTAAGTCGACAGCACGCGGCTTTGGAGTGGTAAAATGCAGTTAGTAATTAATAGTTATGGTAGTTACCTCCATCGGGAGAAGAGCTGTTTTGAACTTAAAAAGCAGGGTGAGAAGAGGAAGATTTCGACTAAGAAGGTAGATTCTATCTTAATTACTACTGGTGTTTCGGTTAGTACTGATGCAATTAAGTTAGCGTTGGATAATAATATTGAGATTCAGTTTTTAGATCAACACGGTGCTTCGGTAGGTAAGGTCTGGCATGCTAAGTTAGGGAGTACTACGTATATTCGGCGTCGACAATTAGAATTGGTAGATAGTGAAGCAGGAACTCAGTTAGTTAAGCGTTTAATATTAGAGAAAGTCGACAATATAATTGAGTTCTTAACAGAGTTAGGTAGTAGACGCGGGAGTAAGAAGCAAGATTATATTACAGAGGTTGTTGCAGAGATTAAATCATTACGTAAGAAATTAAGTCAAGTAGAAGGAAGGGTAGAAGATATAAGAGGTAGATTAATGGGGTATGAAGGAAATATAGGTCGCAAATACTTTAAAGCGTTGAGCTTTTTAATTCCAGAAAGATATCAATTTTCAGGACGGAGCTTTCGACCGGCAGAGGATGAGTTTAATTGTCTATTAAATTACGGTTATGGAGTCTTATATTCTAAGGTGGAGAAAGCCTGTATTATTGCTGGTTTGGATCCTTATGTGGGAATTTTGCATACGGATGGCTATAATAAGAAATCTTTTGTCTATGATGTGATTGAGCCGTATCGCTATCATATCGATAAGATTGTGATGAAGCTCTTTAGCCGTAAGCAGATTCGTAAGTCTTACTTTGATCAGATACACGGTGGGTTTACTTTGAATGAAGAAGGGAAAGAACTGTTGCTTAAGGAGTTAAATCAGTACTTTGACCAACGAATTAAATATGATGGACGAGAGATTAAGATTGATGATACGATTCAGTATGATCTTCATCAGTTAGCTAATCAATTAATTGAAGATTAGGAGGGGAGAGGGATAGATAATGTTAGTTTGGTTTGTCTATGATATAGTGGAGGATCGTCCGCGTACTAAGATAGCTGATAAAGCTATTGAGCTGGGATTAGAGCGAGTACAGAAGTCGGTCTTTTTAGGTAATGTAGAGGAGACTACTGCGGATGAGTTATTGTTATATTCGGAAGAGTTAATTAATGAGGAGGAAGATTCGGTTTATATGTTTCCGATGTGCCAAGAGGATTTTAAGAAGATCGAGCTGTTAGGACAGGCTTTCGATAAGGCGATGGCTAATAATGAAGTTAAGACTCTTTTCTTGTAGGTGATATGATGAATGAACAGATTAGTATTACTCCATCAGAGGTAATTGAGTATCAGTACTGTCCGCGGTTTATCTATTTTATGCTTTATCTGAAGATACCACAACGACAGGGTAAACGATATAAAGTACAGGTGGGACGACAGATTCACGAAGATAAGAGTAAGAGAAATAGGGATTATCTGCGTCAGAAGTTGGGAGTTGAAGATAAGTTAATTGAGCAGAAATTATATTCAAAGAAGTATCGTATTCACGGTATAGTTGATGAAATCTTATTTTTAGAAGATGGAACAGCAGCGCCGTTGGATTATAAGTTTGCAAAGTATAAGGATAGATTGTATAATACTTATCGTTATCAAGCAGTAATGTATAGCATGTTAATTGCAGATAATTATGATGTAGAGGTTAATTATGCTTATATTATTTATAAGCGTAGTAAGAGTAAGTTAAAGGAGATTGAGATTACTAAGGAGGATTTTGCTGCGGTAGAGAGTATCTTAGT
>JBNJEL010000064.1:0-11308 GCA_051745835.1 Bacillota bacterium | reverse complement strand
GTCCAGCTTGAGTATCCTCTTGACGCACTTCTAAACCATACATAATATTCTCTTTAACATTAAGATGAGGAAATAACATATAATCCTGATAGACCATCCCAATCTTGCGTTCTTCAGGAAGCAATTGACTAACCTCTAAATCATCAAAGTAGATCTGTCCAGTATCTGGTGTCTGTAAACCGGCAATTAATTCTAACAAGATAGATTTACCGGTTCCGGTAGGTCCTAAAATTACAAAGTATTCATCATCCTTTAACTTCAAATTAATATCTTGTACCTCAAAATCTCCTAATTGTTTACTTAGATTCTCTAGTCTAATCATAATCCTAATGACCACCCTTCTGATGTAAGAAGCGTAGACCGACAAAGATTAACAAAGTTACTGTCACCATTGCTACAGCTATCGGGCTAGAGTACTTCAATCCATAAGAAGCAAAACGTTCGTAGATCAATACTGGTGCAGTAATTGGATGATAAGCTAAGATAACTACTGCTCCAAACTCCGATAAACCTCTCCCCCACATCATCACTGCTCCTGATAGAATATGATGTAGATTTAATGGTAGAGCTACTTTAAAGAAAGTCTGGGTCTGACTAGCTCCCAAAGTTCGTGAAACCTTCTCTAATCGTTCATCAATTGCTCGAAATCCTTCTTTAGCTTCATTAATCAAGAAGGGAAGACTAACAAACATCATTGCAATTACTACTCCTGCAAACTGACCAACAAATTCAATTCCTAAATAGCTAAATAACCGTCCGCCAATAAATTTTCTACCATAGACCGTTAATAACGCAATACCCGCAGCAGTATGAGGAATAATCACCGGCAAGTCTATAATTCCTTCAATTAATGCTTGTCCAGGAAAGTCCCTCCTGGCTAATAAGTAAGCCAGAGGTATTCCAAAGATCAAAGTAATTATAGTAGCTACCAGTGATGCTTTAAAGGTCATTAATAGTGACTGATAGACCTCTTTTTCCTGGAGGGTATCAACCACTAATTTAACATCAGAGCCGGTAAGTAGCTTACCAATCGGTAATAAAATAAAGATTAACAACAGAATTGATAAGAGCCCTAATACTAAATTAAAGAGAGATTTACGCATCATTTAATCTGTTACAACCGATTTTAGACTAGCCGGTATTTTATCTAAATTATTAACTTTAGCCGGTTTAATTGGCGGCTGTCCATTGCTTTTCATAATCTTCTGTCCTTCTTCTCCTAATAAGAACTTTGCAAAAGCAACTGCGCCGGACGGATTTGGAGCGTTCTTAGGAATTGTAACACCATAAACCATTGGTCGTCCAACCTTAGTAATTGTCTCACCTGGTTCCTTACCACTTACTTCATAACTGACACCGCGATAGTAATCAGCATACTTATTAGTCTTAAGACTAATCTTCTCTGGTAGTGTTACAAACGGCATATCATGCTGCTGAGCTACAGAACGATAGATAAAGATATAATCTAATTCTCCCGACTCTAACATAGCAATTAGATCTGTCTCTTTAGGTCTAACATTCTGTGGTGGACAGTTCTCATCTAACTGATCATAAAGTCCTGGCTTATCATAATATTTCTCTGCTAACTGCCAAGTTAACTGACTACGATAACCCGCTGGATCAGCATCTGGATTAGAATGGCCATAAGCCACATCATCCTTAAGTAAGATCTTATACCAATTCTCGCCGTTTATCTTATCACCATACTTCGAATGAGAAGTATACATAATTGCCATCTCATTAGTAGCAAAGTTAGCCCGCCACTTAGTATGCTGCGGCATCATTAACTTCTCAATTACGGTATAATCCGCTGAAGCAACAATATCTGCTTCTCGATCTAAGTCTGTTACCTTACGTACAGTAGTTCTACTACCTGCTGCCTCTCTAACCACATCAGCTTCTGGATACTTCTTCTCAAAAGCTACTTCTACTTCTTTAAATGGAATCGATAATGATCCAGCGTGAAAGACAGTGATTTTACCTGATACATCTTGAGTTGTAGATTGATTACCATTAGTATCTCCACCTGTCTGTGTACAACCTACTACTGTTAAAAGTACTAACACTACTACTACGATTACACTCAACTTTTTATTATTGAACATCCTTTCATCCCCCCTTGTTATTATGTCTAATCAGACATAACGTTATTAAAATAATAAACAACTATACCAACAACTCAACATCCTCATCACCATTAATTATAATCCCCTTCATATCACCCCACTTTAAAAAGCTTAATGATATATAATTAAAAATAAGTTTAACCATACGCCCTGAACGAAGTGAGGAAGTAATCTTGAACTAGATTATACACAAATTTAAAAAGAATAAAGTTATTAATTGATAAAAATTGAATTTTCAACTTTAATTAATTAGTCCAATATTTTTTAATTCATGAAGATTCATCCCAAGAGAAATATTTTTTATTCAACAAGGTCAAATAGCTCAGCCATCTTTTCCTGATAAATCTGATCAATCTCCTCCTTAACTAATCTTTCATACTCACGATAATGTCGAATTATCTCTTGGGCTTGAGCGGTTAATTCAGTTCCTCCACCAGTACTTCCACCAACAGTAGACTCTACTAAATCTATACCTAACCGCTCTTCACTAGCCTTAATCTTACCCCAAGCTGCTCGATAGGACATATCCAACTTGTTAGCTGCTTTATTAAGAGAGCCTAAAGAATCAATTGCTGTTAAAAGTTCTAACCTTCCTGTACCAAAGACCACTTCCCCTTGAGTCTCTAGCCATAATTTAATTCTAGGTTCTACACTCCCCAACTTAATCAACTCCTTTATGTATTTTCTATAAAATTATTAATATCCCTTTGCGTTCCATTAAAAAATTCAAACCTAACAACTTAAAAAATAACAGGTTCCACCAATTAACTTAGCAGAACCTGTCAATAATTCATAGCAACTATTAAATTAACTTTAACTTCTTCTCCGCTCTAGTTAAATTCTGATCAAACTTTAGAGCTTGGCGGTACTCATTTTTAGCCCGCTCTAGAGGCTCGCCCGTTACATCTAACGTTCCTTTATTATATAAGGATTGGTTAAAATCACCCTTAATATCATGATAGAGGGCATTTAGATGTTTAGTTAAATACTTATCAGAGTGCAGCTCTTCAGATAAATTATTATTAAAGATGACTGCCACTTCCATGAATAATTTCTGAATCTCAGAGACATCTTCTCTGTTCATCTGATTTAGATAATCAATTCTATCTGATACATAATGTAACTTATGATAGATCTTATTTAACAGCTGCCACTGATAGTCAGGTTGTAAATTAAATTCATTAGTTACCTTAAGATAAATCTCATCCTCTGTAGCTGAATAGATAAAAGTTAATAAATCATTATCTTCAATTAATTGATAAGCCTGAGATAATCTTTGTTCGGACTCCACTCCACTCTCTAATAGCTGAATTAACTGATCTAATGTCGAATAAACCTCTTCCATTGATAATTTTATTGCTTTATCTGCTGGTAATAAATCAAGCACCAAATCCTTAGTAAATTTTAGCTTCTCTAAGTAAGCAAGACGCATATTAGCTTGATCTAACCGCATATTATTTTCTCGTGCCACTTTCCTGCCTCCCCAAGTATTATTAAATTTATTATCATTCTACAATATATCATTATTCGACATTAAATATGGGAGTCCTGCCTAAAAGAGAAATTTATATTAAAATAATTCACAATAGATTACAAATTCAAAGTAAACATACCGCTAATTCTTTCTCGAAAGCGTTGATCTGACTGCAATACAGTAGATAACGGCGGTAATACTGATAAATCTTGCTGCTTAATTAGAATCTGCTCTAGAATACGAGCGGAGCTCATAATCCCTCCTTGCTCCTTAAGTATTGCAAATGCTAAATCAGCCAATTGTTGCTTCACCACAGCTAAATCAAACTTCTCCTCTGCACCTCTACACTCAACTATCTCATATTCTGAATTATATAAGTCAGTAATCCGTATTAATAACTGAGTATAAGGTTCAATTGCATCCAACTCATATAAACTTTTAACTAAGTACTGGTAGTTATTCTGCTGCTGACCGCTAAATCGCTTCCCTTTAAAATCAAGAGTAATCTGACTCTGCTTAAGAAATTGCGGAAAGAAGAGTTCGTAATCCGGAGTAATTTCTAAAATACCACGCTGATACTGCAAAGGACTTAGTAGATAGATAAAATTAATATCAGTCAATAACCACTCAGTAAGCCCCCAATAGCCTTCTCCCAATCTAATAAATTTCTGCTCATTATAGATACAAGACTGTACAGATCCTGAACTTTTAACCTCTTTAATCTCACTAATTGCTGCAAAGATATCTTTATAGTGCAACGACTGACCTTCTTTAAGTAGAATTTGATAAGCTAAATCTGAAATTGTCATCAACCCACCCCCAATTATTCTGATAATCTAACTAATTAATTCTGGATCCTCCATCTTTTTCCTGCAAGTTTATGTAGTTTATTTACATTAAATGTAATTTAAAGATAAAAATAATGGATAGAGTAAGTAATCTATCCATTATTTAATGCTTGATATGCTGTTATACAATAATTAACTCCAGAAATAACGGTTAAGGGAATGGCTATGAAGACAAAGTTCTTGAGCAGATCTAAATTAATTATGTAAGCAAAAGCAGTTACATATAAAAATAAAGTAGCATACTTACCTATTTTACTGGGATTAATAATATCAACGTGATTTAGATAAACCAAAACTGCGCCACCTAAAATTATTACTTCTCTACTGATTACTACTAATAGAATCCAAATAGGTATTAGCTGTTTAATAAAGAGAGCAAAAAAGATAGTAATCATTGTTAACTTATCAGCCAACGGATCTAATAATCGTCCTAGATCCGAAACCTGATTATAAGTTCTAGCAATATAACCGTCAAGTAAATCAGTTAATCCTGATAAAAAAAATATAATTCCCGCTATTAATAAGTGGTTCTTAAATGGCACAAAGAAGATATATAAAAAAATAGGAATTAATAAAATTCTACTTACAGTCAGCCCATTAGCCATATTCATTTGTAATTCCTCCTGGTTCTCCTCTCACTTAAAAGTTTAACTATTACTTAAGATAACTAATATTTAATTGCAAATCTAATATAATCTTCACTCGGCTCAATCCATTCCCAGCTAACATCTTCAATTTCAGCTCGATTAGGGCCTTCCCGTAACAAATCAATTAATTCTTCTAACGCTTCCTTCGCTCCTTCGGCTACTACTTCTACTTCATTACCATCAGAACTTCTAACATAGCCTTTAAGTCCTAGCTTAGTTGCTTTCTGATGAGTAAAAGCTCTATAACCGACACCCTGAACGCGACCTTCAACTTTCACTTTAACTGCATTTGTTGTAGACATATTTAATTATCACCCTTCAACTAAGATTAATTAAGCTCTGTAATCCACGGTTACAGTAATATTATTACCAATTAAGCACTTTTTAACAATTATTTACTGAATAAATATCATCACGCTTAATTTCCTTCTACTAAATAAATTTCTATAAAGTTAAACTAACTCCTGCTTAAGTTAAGATTCTACTCTACTTCTAATTCTAAATAATAACTGCAATTAATAAAAACCTACCTTCAACTAGTAGGTCTTTTAGGCTAATTTAATCAACTGTTAAGAAATATTAACTTGTCCTTATCTTTATAATGTTAAGCTATTTATTTTTACAAATCTATTATTATTATAACATTTTATTTGACAAATGTAAATATTAATTAATTGAAATCAACGCCGCCAAAAACCAGACAACATAAATACTAAAACAGTATAAATCTCCAAACGCCCCAACAACATACAAAAAGAAAGCAATAACTTACCTACAGTAGGCAAAGGGACATAAGTATTAAGCGGACCAATTAATCCTAAACCTGGTCCAATATTACCCAAGGTAGCTGCAACTGCTGATACTGAACTAATAATATCTATGCCAAAAGAAGTAAGGGTAATTGCTGCTACTACAAAGACAATAATATAGAGAAAGAAGAAGCCCAGAATACTTGTTGATACCTCTTCTGAAACTGCTCGATTACCAATTTTAAGTGAAGTTACTGCTCGAGGATGGATTAACTTATGAAGTTCTTGAAAACCTTTCTTCATTAAAGCATAGATTCTAATAATCTTAATCCCTCCAGCAGTAGAACCAGCACAGCCACCAATAAACATCAAAACTAATAAGATCCCTCGCGCAAAAGGAGGCCAGATATCATAATCTACCGTCGCAAAACCTGCTGTACTCATAATTGATAAAGTCTGAAAGGCAGCATATCTAAGTGACTCTAACCAACTCTTATAGACTTGAAGTCTTAAGTTAACAGCAATTAAAGAGATCGCTGTAACTACAATTAATATATAAAAACGAAATTCTTTATCCTGCACTAAGGATTTAAGATTACCACGCAGTACTTGATAATGTAGAGTAAAATTAGTTCCCGACAGAAACATAAACCAGATCATAATTCCTTCAATCATTAAACTGTCATAAGCTCGCACACTTAAAGTTCGCGAGGAGAAACCACCGGTTGACATCGTTCCAAAAGCATGAATAATCGAATCAAAGAGCGGCATCTGATTAAAAAATAAGAATAGTACCTGAGTAAAAGTTAAGATAATATAGATTACCCATAATGTCTTTGCTGTCTCTTTAATCCGCGGACGTAAGCGATCATGTACCGGACCAGGTACTTCTGCTTTAAATAGCTGCATCGAGCCAGCTAGCTCCGGTAAAATAGCAATCGACATTACAATAATCCCCATCCCACCTAACCAGTGACTTAAACTGCGCCAAAAGAGAATACTATGACTCAAACTCTCTAAGGATAAAATCACGGTTGCTCCAGTGGTAGTAAAACCGCTAACACTCTCAAAGAAAGCATTAACAAAGTTATCGAAAACACCAGATAGCATAAATGGAATCGCACCAAAAATCGAAATTAAAATCCAACCTAACGTGACTATTGCAAAACCTTCTCGGTGTCTAACCTCTTGTTCTGAAGTGGAGAATTTCTGCATAATCTTACCTACACTAACCGTCAATCCCATGGAGACTAGAAAAGAGATAGCATCAATTTCTCGGTAGTAAAGTGCTACTAATAGCGGCAATAACATTGTTAATCCAACAAAGATTAATAACTTACCTAAAATATTAAAGATTATCTTTAATCTCATCTCAATCGCTCCTTAATAAGTACCAAACAGTTCCTGCTGTAAATTCTTTTTAGCTGCTAAAGTAAAAACCAGTAATTGATCATCTACTGTTAGTTCTTCTACTCCATCAGGTATAATTAACTTCTTATCTCTTAAAATCAGCCCTACAATCAAATCAGAAGATTTATGCAAATCCTGGACTCTAATTCGCTTCTTCTTAACTCGTTTAGGTACATCTACCTTAATTAAATGCATCTGTCCATCAAGTATTGTCTCTGAATTGACTTGTCCTTCGTGCAAAAAATCTAAGATTTTCTCTAAGACTAAGATCTGAGGAGTTAAGATTGTATCGACATTAACAAGCTCACTAAAGTAAGTATAATCGAGACTGTTAACTATTGTAATCACCCGCTTAGCTCCTAACTCTTTAGCAGCTAAACCAGTTAATAAGTTCTTTTCATCATCATCTTCGGCAGCAATAAAGATATCTGCTTGATCAATTCCTTCTTCCTTAAGTAGATCAATATTAATCGATTGACCATTTAAGATTAATATATCAGCTAGCTTTTCAGCTAACTTCTCACAACGCTCTTCATCTTCTTCAATTAAAGTAATAATTGTCTCTTTAGCTCCTAATACCTTAGCTAATTGATAACTAATAGAACTACCTCCTGCTAAGACTACTTTCTCTTTATGAACTTTGGACTTATTTAAAAGCTGACCGAGCTTACTTCTTAAACCCTTCTCACCTAAAATATAGATAGTATCACCAGGATAGAGCTTATGATTGCCATCCGGAATAAATAAACGGTTACGACGTAAGATACAGATGATTAATGTATTCGACGGTAAGTCTACCTCACTAAGACGGTTAAAAGCTAGTGAACTACGATGGGAGATTGTCACTTCCGATAACTTAACCTTCCCTTGGACAAAACTTTCGATACCAGTCTTTAATGTCGGACGAATAAGGTTAATCAGCTGATCAATTACTAACTGGGACGGATTAACTAATAAATCAACTCCTAACTCTTCATTTAACAAAGAGTTATTAGCTGTTAGGTAATCATAATTATCTACTTTAGCTACAATCTGCTCTACACCTAACTGCTGAGCATAGATCGAAGCTAGAATATTCTTCTCATCACTATTAGAAACAGCTAATAGTAGCTTAGAGTGTTCTACCCCAACTTCTTGTAAACGCTCGATATCTACTCCGCTGCCGGTTAAGGTCATTACATCAATCTTCTCTTGAATCTGTCGTAGTAGCTGATCATCTTCATCAATTACTACCACATCTCGCTCTAACTTAGTAAGCTGTTCTGCTAATTGAAATCCTAATTGATTGCCGCCATAGATAATTACCTGATTAGCTTGTGAGGTAGTTAAATTATCCTTAATTCCTTTTAACTTTGCTACCATCGACATACTATCTACCCCTTTAAAAAAATTAAGAGTGCTCTACTTTAGCTTTAATCGCTGCTAACATCTCCTCTGAATTAGAGATTAACTTTTTCTCTAAAACCGGTGTTACTATCGCTGATAACATCGGCACACCATACTCAAAATCAATAATTAGCTTTAATTCAGTTAACTCTCCTTGGTTATGACACTGCCACTGTCCAACTAACTTATCTAAATCGCCCTCAATTAATTCAAAGTAGATTGCGTTCTGATCTGGTCTAAAGATATCCTTCTCTTTCCACTCTAGTGATCGTCCATCAATTTCGGCTGACCAAGCGGTAATAGTACTATTCTCCTTCTTCTGGACTATCTCTACCTCTACTACATTATCCATAAATTTAGGAAAAGACTCCATCTTAGAAATTAATTGATAGATCTCAGCTGCAGAACCAGCAATCTCAATCGATCTTTCAAAGTGCGGCACTCTATCTCCTCCTTGATTAATAATTGTTCTTAGTTAATTTCTTCTGTCACTGCTGCTAATGAGCTAGTAAAGATATCAACCACTTCCCTAACTTCCTGACTACTAATAATTAGTGGTGGCTCTAATCTAATTACCTGCGGAGCATTAAGAGTATAAGCTGCTAATAGATTACGAGCCGTTAATTCCGAAATCAAACTACCGCCTACACCTGCATCAACTAGTTCTACTCCAATCATCAATCCGCGACCTCTAACTTCAGTAATCAACTTAGGATACTCTACTGCTAATGCTTGCAATTGAGTAATTAACTCTTCTCCTCGCTTGGCTGCTTGCTGAGCTAACTTATCCCGCTTAAGAATCTCTAACGCCTTACTACCGGCTATTGTTGCTACAGGATTACCACCAAAGGTTGATGTATGCAAAAATGGCGACTCAATAAAAGGCTGCCACACCTGCTCTTTAGCAATCAATGCTCCCAAAGGCATAACACCTCCCCCTAATGATTTAGCTAAAGTCATAATATCCGGTACAATCCCTTCCTGTTCCACTGCAAAGTTAGTACCGGTTCGCCCTAAGCCAGTCTGAATCTCATCTATAATTAATAAGACTCCAGTTTGATTACAAAGTTCCCTAACCTCACTTAAATAACCAGCCGGCGGAAGAATAATACCTCCTTCTCCTTGAATCGGCTCTAATAGTACTGCCGCTGTCTGTTCGGTAATCGCTGCTTCTAAAGCATCAATCTCACCAAAAGGAACAGCTGTAAAGTGATCCAACAGCGGTCGAAAAGGAGCTTGATACTCCTCTTTTGCTGTAGCGCTTAACGCTCCTAAACTCTTACCGTGAAAGGAGTTAGTAGCTGAAATGATTTCAGGTTTTTTAGTATAAGCACGAGCTAACTTTAAAGCTCCTTCTACTGCCTCCGTACCACTATTACAACAGAAAGTATACTTTAAATCTCCAGGAGTCAGCTCAGCTAAACAAGCTGCAAACTCTGCCTGCTGCTGATTTAATAATAACTTACTCGATAGTCCTAACTTATCCAACTGCTTCTGTATTGCTGCTATAATTTCTGGCGGGCGGTGTCCAAAGTTAAGGCTACCGTAACCTCCTAAGCAGTCTAGATACTCTTGTCCGCAACTACTTTTAACGCTAACTCCTGTTGCTTGCACTTCAACTTCATCTAATCCCATCAATTTAAGCAATTGTGCCAAAGTAGGATTTAAATATTGCTGATAGAGTTCCATAATCTCTAAGCTCATTATCAAGCTCACTCCCTGTCGACTTAATTTTACTCCTAAGAATATATTATTAATTAAAAGTGGTAATATTCATCAATTAGATAATTTTATTCACCTAAATAAAAAAATCATCTTGAAGTTATCTCTAACCTCAAGATGATTATAGGTCAAATTATTTACAATTTATTAACTTAAGTTCGCCCCTTGACTCTTCAATCGAGCTATAACGCCTACAAAGATAATTCCAGATGAAATAGCCCCAGCAATAAGTAAGGTCTCCACTGCTGCCTCTAAACCTGCTTGATAATCTTTATTGAGCACATGGAGCATAGTAAAGTAAGCTTCTGTTCCTGGTACTAAAGGAATAATCCCCGAAACAATAAATAAAGTAGCTGGTTCTCTTAATAGTCGAGCACTAATCTCTGCTATAATTGTAATCACCACCACACCTAAAAAGATAGCAAAAATCTGATAACGAGTAAATTGAAAGACTAAGTTATAAGTTCCCCAGCCTAAAACCCCAGCCAAACCGCTATTAAACAATGTTCTCTTAGGCAGCTTAAAGATAATTCCAAATACAATTGTCGCTATAAAGACATTCAATGTCTGTAAAATCAACTTACTTCACCTCATCTTAAATTAAGATTCTCATTCCTAATACTGAAGCTACTCCTAAGGCAATTGCTAATGCTGTAATTAAAGCTGTAATCCCACGTACTACTCCCGACAGAATATCACCGGCAATAATATCACGAGCAGCATTAGTAACTATTACTCCTGGAACTAAGATAATTACAATCCCTAAAATAATGTAATTATGATTCAGTATCGGAAAGAAGAAGCTACTGCTTAAACCGACTGTCCCAGCAATCACACCGCTAACTACATCAGCCACAAACTTATTAATATTATTATTATAAATCCATAGTTCCAAAAGTAAAGCTCCTATAAATGTAGGAATCAACTCCCAACTCACCCCAAAAAC
>JBNJEL010000063.1:0-11507 GCA_051745835.1 Bacillota bacterium | reverse complement strand
CCCGGTACTTATCTCCCAATCAACTAAAAACTGTCGGAAGTGACCGCTTAAACCTCCGTGTTCTCCTCTACCCCAACAGTCATCAGCCAATCCTACGCTACCAACCACTACTAAAACTATTGCCAGAGCCTTACTTACCTGTGGTGGATAGACTCCTAACTTAGTCCCACTAATTAAGATTAATAGAGTATTAATCAGTAATAGAAGACCATACCCTAGCGGAATCTCCCTCCCCCGATAATTCTGACTAACTAAGCCTAACTTAATCAATAACCGCTTAACCAGGGGATAACCACCGTAGGTCAACCCACCAGCAATAATTAATAAACTCAACACCTAACTCGACTCCTTTAACTGTCGTCCCAAGACAGCTAAGACATCCATAAATTGAGCACCCCGATGCTTAAAGCCAGCCCAATCTCTGCCGGTCTCACGATGTTTCATAGTGACAGCTACTTCCTGTACCTTATATCCTGCCTTGATAGCCCGAATAGTTAAAGCTACTTCAACACCAAAGCCCGACTCGAAGCCACCTAGCTCTTCAATTATCTCTCTTCTGATAACTCGCTGTCCTGATAAAGGCGTACTAAATTTCAAACCAGTAAAGAACTTTAAACCTAGCTGCGCCAAATTAGTTACTAACCCCAGCCCGCCTTTCTTTACCGGTGGTGGAAATTGAGCAATCGTCATTCCTACCTCTCCAGTCATCACCGGAGCTAATAGCTTCTTGACCTCACTGGCAGTACTACCTAAATCACCATCAAGCAGTACTAAGATCTGACCAGTTGCAGCTGCTAAACCTCGATTTAGAGCAGCACCTTTTCCTTGATTCTTCTCTAATTCGATTAACTCTACTTCTAACTGTTTTACTATCTCTCCTGTCCGATCAGTCGAACCATCATTAATTACTATCAGTTCATCAATCTCATCGAGCTTCTTGACTGCACTTATACTCTCTTTGATTCTATCTGCTTCATTATAAGCGGGCATCAAAACGCTGATCTGCTTACTCATCATCAACCCTCCTACTCTTACTTAACTCCAACAGGTACTTAACTAACTCTTCCTTAGAATCTAAAGTACTTAGAGACAGTTGACTAATTTGATTGACCTGCTGTTGATACTGCTTACTCAATTGATCAGTAGTGGAACTATCCTGCTGCCCAAGATAGATTAAATAATCATAATCTAAGTCTGCAGTGTGATCAGCTAAATCAGCCAACTTCAAAACTTTAAATTGCTGACAACCAGCTAAAGTAAAGAGTTCTTCTAATCTTTCTAAATTTGTAGTAGATAACTTAGCCGAATGAGTAATCAACACCTTACTATCCGTCAAACGATCTTTAACTGCTAAAGGTAAAATCAGCTGTTGAAATTCAGTCTGCTCCTCTAACTTCTGATGAAGAGTCTGAATCCGACTCTTAAAGTGGTCATTACGACTGCGCAACCGCCCAAAGTCTTCCTCTAAACGATTAATTAGTGAACGCTGTTCAGCCACTAATCTCTCTTGTCCAATCACCGAACTGCCGATTAAGATACCGATGCCTAAAGTAAGAAAGATAATTACAGTAGTTACTATCTGATATCTTAGATTAATCATCACCTCTATCTGCCTCCCTAAAAGTTAAGGCTTAATCGTAACTTAATCAGTAATAAACGCATCATCTGCTGCATTGGAGGAGCCATAACTAAAATAATAATTACTGGAATCATTGCTGCTGCTAATATCTGCATAATATGCTTCACCTTCAATCGGCTCTGGTAGAGTTTATTAACTCCCTTAGCATCAACTAACTTAGCTCCCACTTTCAATCTCGTCAAAAATGTACTAGCCATACCCGCTCGTCCCTTCTCTAAAAAGTCAATCATATTAGAATGTGTGCCTACCGCTGTAATCAATTCAGCTCCTTGTTCATAAGCTAACTGCATTGCTATATCCTCACTAGTCCCAGGAGCGGGAAACTTCTTAGCCGTTAAGCCTAGTCGTTCAATTCGCTTTCAACCAGGTGCTCGTCCATCAGGATAGGCATGAACTAATAATTCTGCTTGAGTCTGTAAAGCTCGGTCACTAACACTATCCATATCTCCAATGATCAAATCCGGTGTAAAGCCGCAGTCCAAAAGTGCATCTGCTCCGCCATCAACTCCAATTAATACTGGATTGACCTCTTTAATATAAGAGCTAATCGCCTCTAAATCTTCCTTATAATCCTGCCCACGTACAACAATTAATACCTGACGACCACAGATTGGCGTATCTATCTGCGGCGTTTTAAGTTCTAAGATTAAATTTTTCTCTTGTTTAGCATAATCTAGAGTATTCTCCACAAATCTATCTAACTCATCTTCTAAATTCCTACGACTAGCTGCCAACCGTTCCTCTAAACTCTCCTTATCTAATATCTTACCCTCGCCGATCAAATTATTATCGTGCAGCAATTGATTATCAACAATCTGCAATCTATCTCCATCAGTTAAATGATTAAATATATTCTCTGAGACTTCTTCTAAAATAAAAATATTATCTGCAAGTAACTTTTCTGGGCCTAAATTAGGATACCGCCCCGTCATAGCGGAACTAACATTGACCACTGCTTTAACATCAGCTTCTATTAATGACTGTGCAGCTAACTGATCGATATCTTGATGATCAATAACTGCTATCTCGCCGCCAGATAAGCGCTTTACTAACTCTTTAGTCTTACGATCTAACTTTACTCTTCCTTCTAATTCCATACTGCTCCCTCCAACTTAAATTCAATCTTAGTATATACCGCTTAATTACTTCTAATACCGGCTTAAAAAACTACATTTCAAAGTAAAAAGTGGTTGTATTTATTGAATAAATAAAAAAGAGTTGAGGTTTTATCCCCAACTCTTTAACTAACTATTATCTATAATTTAATTATAAATTCACAATTTCTATTAACTAATTTAGCAGTACTTCATTTTAACTAGCTCTAAGCTCCAATCTTAACTTATCAGCTATCTTGGCAATAAATTGCGAATTAGTCGGCTTACCACTTTCAGTCGTAACAGAGTGTCCAAATAACTTATTAATCGCCTGTGTATTACCGCGTTCCCAAGCTACCTCAATTGCGTGGCGAATTGCTCGTTCGACCCGACTAGGAGTTGTATTAAACTTACGTGCTACAAGAGGATAAAGTTCTTTAGTAATCGCACCTAATAACTCTACTTCCTCAACTACCATACTAATAGCTTCTCTTAAGTAGAGATAGCCCTTAATATGAGCTGGTACACCAATTTCATGCATGATATCAGTAATTCTTACATCTAAATTCTGGCTTTGATTAGTAGTTGACTGAGCTGCAGCACTCACTCCTCCTTGCTGTCTGACAGGAGTCATTAATTGTTCTATTCGATTAGTTAATTGTTCTAAATCAAATGGCTTTAAGATATAGTAATTAGCTCCTAACTCTACTACACGTTGAGTTAACTCCTCTTGACCAAAGGCGGTTAACATAATAATCTTTAAGTCATTAATCTTACCTTCCTTTTTCAGTTCCTCTAAAACTCCTATTCCGTCCATATGTGGCATAATGATATCTAAGATAACTACATCTGGTTCATTCTCATCAATTAGTTCCAAAGCCTCCAGACCATTATGACCAACCCCAGCAATCTCCATATTCTCCTTCTCCTCAATAAACTCCCTAACTAACTGACAGAACTCTTTATTATCATCCACTAACAAAACTTTCGTCTGATCTTGTGACACCACTAAAATCCCCCTTAATAATATTGTTTTAAAATTTGAAATTTATGTATTTTCTTAGTATTAACTTCTACATTAATTTCCAATTTCCTCCTTTTAAATAAATAATTTAGGGGATTAAATCCTTAACCCCCTAAATTATTAGCCATTTTGTGTCTAATGATGCCTGCCTTCTCAATCATCCATTCTGCTAATACACCATAACCTTTAGTAGAATCATTCATAAAGACATGAGTAACCGCTCCAACCAACTTACCTTCTTGCACAATCGGACTACCACTCATTCCTTGTACAATACCGCCCGTCTGTTCGAGTAAATCATCATCAGTGATCTTAATTACTAAGCCTTTCTCGTGAGGCTGATATTGCTTAACTACCTTTAAGATCTGAATATCAAACTCTTTAACTTGATTACCAGCAACTACTGTATAAATCTTAGCCGGGCCTCGCTTTACTTGTAATGCTGTTGCTACAGGTATTGGCTCAGAAAAATGGCGATTAGCTTCCGAATTAACCACCTTACCATAAACTCCAAAGCGATCATTCTTTGTAATCCGTCCTAGTAATTGTTGTTCATCTAAAAAAGTACCTAACTTCTCTCCTGGTAATCCACTACTGCCCCGCTGAATACCAGAAATATCCGCTTGGACAATCTTACCTGTACGAACTGGTAATTTAGTTCTACTACTAGGAGTAGTAATCATATGGCCTAAAGCACCAAAGCGCTTCGAACGCGGATCATAAAAGGTCATTGTACCTACGCCCGTAGCTCCATCATCAATATAGATACCTACCATATAGCGTCCAGCATAATTCTTCTTAGGTTTTAACTTCTTAAAAAGTAGATTACCATCGCGATTTAATTTAATAGTAATCTCTTCCTGCCGTTGAGCATAATAACTAATTGATTGCGCCAGGGACTCTTTATTAGTTACCTTCTCTCCATTAACAGCTAAAATCCTATCGCCGACTTCAATTCCTGCTTCTCGAGCTGGATAATACTTCTGATCATTAGAGCCTACCACGTATGATTTTTTAACTACGATTACTCCTTGCGATTTAAGAACTACGCCGATTGATTCACCACTAGGATAGACCTTAACTTGAGGAATCACCTTAACTGTTGCTTCGCGGATAGGAATTAGTCCGAAGAGATTAAATTCTAAATCGACCTTACCCACAGCAAGAGACTTAATTGCCAAAGGCTTGCCGAGATCAACCTTAAAGTAATTCTCACCGACAGATTGACCATTAATTGTTAAGTGTTGACTCTCTTTAGTACGGATATAGACTGGAAATGGAAAGTCAATATCTAATAGCTGTTGATGACCTTTAATAATCTGTACATCTTCTGGAAAGCCAATTAAGGTCAAAAACTTGGGAGTAAAAAGAGAAATTAATACTAAACAAATACTAAGATAGATCAGATACTTCTTTCTGCCACGCTTCACAAATCAAATCACACTCCTACCCAGCCTCCCCAACTGCGTAGTCTTCCTCTAAGAATCTACTTAAAAAATCATATCTCATTAATTAAAGTTTCCTGATTATTGGACAATTATTCAGCTTCTGAATCTAAAAGAGCTTCCTTCTTCTTCCTCGCTAACTTAATCATTTCAGCTGCATGTTCAATAGTTGCATCGGTTAAACTACTACCGGATAACATACGCGCTAATTCATTAATGCGCTCATCTTGATTTAAACGCTTAAGTTCAGTTTTAGTACGCTGCTGATTAACACTTTTTGAAATATGATAATGAACATCACCCATGCTTGCTATCTGGGGCAGATGAGTAATACAGATAACTTGATGATTAGCAGCAATAATCGCTAATTTCTCCGCTACTAAATCCGCAATTCGTCCCCCAATCCCGCTATCAACCTCATCAAAGACCATCGTAGTTACTTCGTCACTCTCGGCAATCACCTTTTTTATAGCTAGCATACTGCGTGATAATTCTCCACCGGAAGCAATCTTAGCTAACGGCTTTAATTCTTCACCGGGATTAGGAGCAATTAAAAACTCAATCTGATCAATACCATAAGAGGTTAAATCTGCTAACTCTAAATGATCATCACTCTTATCAATACGGGGAGTTAACTCAATCTTAAATTTACTCTGCTCCATTGATAGATCTTCTAATTCAGCTAAGATCTTAACTTCAAACTCTGCGGCAGCCTCCTGGCGTAATCTAGATAGTTCATCAGCTGCTGTTAAGTAATCCTCTTCTAACTGCTTGATTTCTACAGCTAACTCTTCTAACTGTTTATCACGCGACTCCAAATCTTCTAATTCGGATTGAATCTGAGCTCGATAATCTAAGATCTCGGCTACATTATCACCGTATTTCCGCTTTAGTTGATTAATTAACTGTAAACGCTTTTCAATCTCATTTAACCGCTGGGGACTAAACTCCAGACTATGCTGATAATCTTCTAACTGATAAGCTACTTCCTGTAATTGATAAGTAGCCTCCTGCAACTGATCATTAATCGCTTCTAACTCATCATCAAAGTCACTAATACCAGCCAACTCTTTACCAAATTGCTGTAGTTGATCAACTACAGCTTCTGACTCAAAACTACTTTCATAGAGCTGACTATAAATTCGACCGACTGTTTGAGTAATCTCTTCCATATTACCTAACCGCTTCTTAGCAGCTAACAGCTCTTTATCCTCACCAGGACTTAACTGAGCCTCATCGATCTCCTCTAACTGAAACTTAAGTAGGTCAATCCGTCGAGCCTGTTCTTTTTCATCCTGACTTAACTGAGCCATCTTCTCCTTTTTAGCAGCTAACTGTTGGTAACTGCTCTCTACTTGCTCTAAGACTTTATTTAACTTACTACCACCAAATTCATCCAACAAGGCTAACTGCTTACGCGACTGAAATAGTGACTGATGTTCATGTTGACTATGAATCTCAATTAAGTCCTGGCAGATCGCTCTGGTATCTTTAAGCGGTACAATTCGACCATTAATTCGACTACAATTATTCCCGTTATGAGTAATCTCCCGGGTTAAAATAATTCCTTCTGCTATCTGATAGTCAATCCCTAAAGATTCTAACTTATCTTGTACCTTCTGCTTATCTTTTATACTATAGTTAGCTTCAATGATAGCTTTAGATTCACCACTTCTAATATAATCAGTCGATGCTCTACCACCAGATAACATCTCCAATGCCTTAATGATAATTGATTTACCAGCTCCGGTCTCTCCGGTAATAATATTTAATCCAGACGATAAGTCCAACTGCAACTTTTTAATCAACGCAAAATTATAGATAGTCAGTCCTAATAACACCTTCGCTTCACTCCTTAACCAGTTAGTCGATGCAGCTTATCTAAGATTTGAGAGACCATTTCCTTCGGCTTAATAATTAATAAGATTGTATCATCACCAGCAATCGATCCTAATACTCCATCCCAATCAGCAGTATCGAGTAACGAAGCAACTCCATTAGCCGTACCAGGTAGAGTACTAATTACTATCAGATTCTCACTAGACTCAATATCAACTACCGAATCTTGAAACATTCGCTCCATCCTACCTTGTAAGTCACTAGTTTCTTGCTCTGGCGGTAAGGCATACTTATAACCTTGATTTTGAGTAGGTACTTTAATTAGTCCTAATTCTTTAATATCGCGTGATACTGTCGCTTGCGTAACAGCAATTCCATCTTCTCTTAAACGTGCCGCCAGCTCCTGTTGTGTACTAATCTCCTCTTCTTGAATATAGTTCATAATCTTTAAGTGACGTTTACCTTTCATCATAATTCCCCCTACAGATCACTTCTCTGTAATCGATTCTGCAAGATTTTATAGAAGTTACTATCCGCTAGCTTAATTAGCTTAGTTACTAATTGAGATTTCCTAACTCTAATCTCATCACTAGCTAATAAGTTAAGACTCTGCTGACCATCGGCGGTTAGCATAACATCATCATGATTAGACTCTACTTTAATCTCTACTGTCTCCTCTTTAGTAGTTACTAACGAACGAGCGTGCAGCGTGTGCGGACAGATAGGAGTCACTACCAATGAATCTAACTGCGGATTAACAATTGGCCCTCCAGCAGACAGTGAGTAAGCAGTCGAACCTGTCGGAGAGGAGACTATCACTCCATCAGCAGGATAGGTAGTTAAGTACTCACCATCAAGATGAACACTAAGCTCAATCACCCGCGAAAAACAGCCCTTAGTAACTACTACTTCATTAACTGCAATCACCTGTTCTACTACTTCCTCATCTCTAATCACTTCTGCTTCTAACATCATCCGCTCTTCAATCTCAAACTCTCCTGCTACTAATTCTGCTAACGCTTGATCTAACCGTTCTAACTCAACATCAGTTAAAAAACCCAACCCACCTAAATTAACACCTAAAATAGGCACCGCAGCAGTAGCAAAAGTACGAGCCACATTAAGTAGCGTTCCATCACCGCCAAAAACAACTAGAGCATCTACCTGATTAGCCATTGCTTGATAAGAAGCACTACAGTTCTCTTCTCCGACTGACTCTGCTGACTCATAATCAATTAAGTAATCTATCTGATGTTCGCGCAGCCAAGCAATTGCTTTCTTTACTGCTTCAACTGCTGCTTCTTTAGTTGGATTGAGTACTACACCGATTCTATCCACTCTTACATCACACTCCTAATCTATGACCTACTACTTTAATTCTTGGTGGGCTTGATTAACTACTTGAGCTACCTGAGAGCTTAAATTTTGATCACTAATTGGTTCAGCGGCTAACTTAAAGTGACTTAGATACTCAATATTATGTCCCTGTGCTCCAGTAATTGGAGAGAAAGAAAGATCAACTAATGATAAACCTTCTTCTTGTCCAGCTTTAACTACCTTCTTGATCACCTGCTTATGCACTGCACTATCCTTAACTACTCCGTTACTATTTACCTGCTTAGGGCCTGCTTCAAACTGCGGCTTAATCAAGGCTAATATCTCGCCATCCGCAGCTAATAAATCTACTACTGCTGGTAGAATTTTGGTTAACGAAATAAAGGCTACATCAATCGTAGCCACTGCAAACTCCGTCTCAAAATCAGCGGAAGTTAGATAGCGAGCATTAGTCCGTTCATGATTGACTACTCTATCATCTTGACGCAGCTTCCAAGCTAACTGTCCGTAACCGACATCAACCGCATAGACCTGCTGAGCACCATTTTGAAGTGCACAATCAGTAAAGCCGCCAGTTGACGCTCCAATATCAATAACTACCTGATTGGTTAAATCTATCTCAAATTCCTCTAAACACTTCTCTAATTTATAACCGCCGCGGCTAACATAGGGACAGGGATCTCCTTTAATTTTAATCTCCGCCTCTTCATCTACCTGAGTGCCTGCTTTATCTACTAATTCATTATCTACAATTATCATCCCCGCCATAATTGCGCGTTTTGCTTTAGAACGACTGGGAAATAGACCGCGGTTAGTTACTACTTTATCTAATCTCTCTTTTGCCACTACTGACCACTCCTTAATCTACTAACTCAGTTACCTGCTTAATTATACCATCTTTATCTAAGCCGTACTCTGCTAACAATCTATCTTGGCTGCCATGTTCTACAAATTGATCATCAATCCCCATTCTACTAACCTGTATATCTGTCACACCATTATCGGCTAATAATTCTAAGACTGAGCTACCAAAGCCGCCCTGAAGCTGATGTTCTTCAATTGTTAGCAGCTGGTGATGCTCTTGAGCTAACTTTAAGATTAACTCTTCATCTAACGGCTTAACAAAGCGGCTGTTAACTACTGTAACATCTACTCCCTGCTCAGCTAACTCTTGACTAGCTTCTAAAGCGGGCAGCACCATCGAACCGATTGCTAGAATTGCTAAATCAGAACCTTCTTTTAAGACTTCTGCTCGACCGATTTCCAGTTCATCTAATTGAGTATCTAACTCTACACCTGAACCTGTCCCACGCGGATAGCGTAAAGCAGCGGGCCCATCATAGGCAATCGCTGTCTGCAACATATGTTGTAATTCATTCTCATCCTTCGGAGCTAAGAGAATAAAGTTTGGAATCTGCCGTAAGAAACCATAATCAAATAGACCGTGGTGTGTCTCACCGTCCTTACCGACAATTCCCGCCCGATCAATAGCAATCGTTAGCGGAGCATCATGTAAAGCTACATCATGAATTAATTGGTCATAACCGCGCTGTAAGAAGGTAGAATAGAGTGTCACTACCGGTCGCTGACCTTCTAAAGCTAAGCCGGTACCAAAAGTAATTGCATGCTGCTCAGCAATGCCTACATCATAGAACCGATCAGGAAACTCCTCCTTAAAGTCACATAACCCTGTTCCACTCGGCATTGCTGCAGTAATAGCAACTATTGATTCATCTTGACGAGCTAACTGACACATTGTATTGCCAAAGACCTGACTATAGGTTGGTAACTGTCTACTACTCTTACTATTGCCGGTCTTAATATGAAATGGACTAGCCCCATGGAAATTCTCTGGTGCTTCTTCAGCTGGTCGATAGCCCTTACCTTTAGTCGTAATAGTGTGTAATAAGACCGGGCCATTTAAATCCTGCGCATAAGTTAAGAGCTTCTGTAACTCTTTGATATTATGACCATCAACTGGCCCTAAATAGTTAAATCCTAGCTCTTCAAACAAAACCCCCGATACAACTAAGTACTTTAAGCCTTCCTTAACTCGATTAACCGTCTTTAATACTCCACCACCAATAGCTGGAATTTTATTAACTAAAGATTCAACATCCTCTTTGACGCGATGAATCATTGGCTCAGTTCTTAGCTTAGTTAAATAAGAGGAGACCGCTCCAACATTCTCTGCAATTGACATCTCATTGTCATTTAAAACTACAGTTAGATCTGTCCCCAGATGTCCAGCGTGATTTAAAGCTTCAAATGCCATTCCACCGGTTAAAGCTCCATCACCAATTACAGGAAGCACATGATTATCCGCACCTTTAAGATCACGACTACAAGCCATACCCAACGCTGCCGAGATAGAGGTACTGCTGTGTCCAGTATTTAAAGCGTCATGTTCACTCTCGCTACGTTTAGGAAAGCCGCTTAGCCCTTGATACTGACGCAAAGTTGAGAACTTATCATAACGTCCTGTAATTAATTTATGAGCATAAGATTGATGTCCTACATCCCAGATAATCTTATCGTACGGAGAATTAAAGACAGTATGGAGTGCCAAAGTTAGTTCGACAGCTCCCAAGCTAGAAGCTAGATGACCACCCGTTTTAGATAAAGTAGCAATAATCCTCTGTCTAAGTTCCTCAGCTAACTCATTTAATTCAGCTACAGATAGATTTTGTAAATCTTGGGGGGAAGATATATCTTGTAAGTACTTCTCCATCATAGATATCACCTTCTCAATTAATGATTAAAACTTAGTACCTTAATAAGTGCGCTGTACGATGTAATCAGCTAACTTAACTAATGGCTCTCTAGCCTGCTTACTAAAGATAGCAACTGCTTCTTTAGCTGCTTGAATCTCTTGATTAGCCATCTGACGCGATTTATCTAATCCGTAAAGACTAGGAAAAGTAGCCTTCTTCTGACCTTGATCACTACCTACTTCCTTACCTAATTTATTCTGATCTCCAACTATATCTAAAATATCATCTATAATCTGAAAACTCAAACCAATACCTTCTGCATATCTTGTTAGTGCTGCAAGCTCATCATCATTAGCCCCACCTAAGATAGCGCCTACTCTGACAGAACTTTTCAGTAAAGCGCCGGTCTTATGAGTA
>JBNJEL010000062.1:0-11530 GCA_051745835.1 Bacillota bacterium | reverse complement strand
AATTATTCTAATAATTATTAATTAGGAGGGGGTACTATGTTAGCTTTAGCTCGCAAATTTAAGTTATTGGTTAGAATTAAGATGGTTAAATTACTACAAAAGTTAGGTTTAGATCTAGCTCAAGGGGTTTATTATGTAGGTAGTAGTGAAGCCTTACCGCCGCCCTTATCTAACGAGGAAGAGAGTTACTTATTATCTAAGTTAGATCAAGGAGATCAGGCGGTACGCAGTGTATTGATTGAGCGTAATTTGAGGTTAGTAGTCTATATTGCTCGTAAATTTGATAATACCGGTATTGATATTGAAGATTTAGTCTCGATTGGTACTATTGGCTTAATTAAGGCGGTTAATACCTTTGATGTAAGCAAGAGGATTAAGTTAGCTACCTATGCCTCACGCTGTATAGAGAATGAGATTTTAATGTATCTTAGGCGTAATAATAAGAAGAAATCAGAGATCTCGTTTGATGAACCGCTAAATATAGATTGGGATGGTAATGAACTTAAGCTCTCGGATGTTTTAGGTACTGAGATAGATTTGATCTTTCAGTATATTGAAGAGGATGTTGATCGAGAATTATTACTGCAGGCAATGGAAGTATTATCAGATAGAGAACAAAAGATCATGATTTTAAGGTTTGGCTTAGGTGAAGGGCGAGAAGAGATGACTCAAAAGGAAGTGGCGGATATTTTAGATATATCTCAGTCATATATTTCGCGTTTGGAGAAGAAAATTATTAGAAAGTTACAACAAGAAATAGCGAAGATGCACTGAAAAATTAAAGGGAGGCAGTTACTTTGAAATTAGTTAATGGTCAAATTTTTACTACTACTGAGTTGATGCGTGAGTTCTTTGCAATGGACGAGAAGTTAATCTATAATATGACAGAACAGATGCGTTATGAAAAGTTACATCAGTACATGGTAGAATTAGTTAGAAGAGAAGAGGCAACTTCATTAGGTCAGTTGGAGATTAAAGAAGAGATGTATTATGGATTTAGTTATCGCGAAGAGGTATATTTAGTTCCTAGTAAATTTTTAATGCAGCAGAGAGCAGAGGAGATAGAAGAGTTGATTACTCACTCTAATAAAGTTTTATCGTTATAAGTAGTGGTAGTTATAATTGGCAAGTTAGCAAAAGAGTGCTATAATAGATAATGATTATCCTGGTTGAAATTTAAGCCCCACAGCTAATTTGATAGTTGTGGGGTTATTACTATTTAAAATCTGAGGTGAAATTTAGTGCAGCGAGATATTGAGTTGATTAGTTTAAGTAGTACAGAGCTGTTAGTGATAGGTTGTGATTCATTAGGGGGGATTGGGCCTAAACTTAAAGATCAGGTGCAGGTTAGTGGTCAAGTAGTAGGTCAGCTAACTACTAGAGTATCATTATTTGAAGTATTAGCGGTGCGAGCTACTCCTAAAGCAGTGATTAATACGCTTAGTGTGGAGTATGATCCTGTTGGTTGTGAGATAATTGAGGGAATTGAAAGCGAGATAAGTAAGCTTAATTTAACAGATTTAGAGTTGATTACTGGCAGTACGGAGGAGAATGTACCTACTATTCAGACGGGCTTAGGAGTTACAGTAATTGGACAAGCTGTTAAGCAGGATTTACAGTTAGCTGCTTCTCAAGCAGGAGATGTAGTTGTTGCGATAGGTTTGCTATTAGTTGGTAGCGAAGTCTTAAATTCATTAACTGAGTTAGTAAGTTTAGCGGATTTGGAACTATTATCGAGTTTGGATTATATTCATGATATTCTGCCGGTAGGTTCTAAAGGAATAGGATATGAACTACGCTTATTAGCAGATATTAATCAGTTAGAATTAACTCTTGTAGAAAGTAGTCTGGATTTGGATAAGTCGGCAGGTCCAGCAACGGTTATATTAGTTACATTAGAAGAGGAATATTTAGCTAATTTAAAGGCTGAATTTGAATTGCCGATTACTATAGTTGGACAACTGAAATAGATATTTTGCGAAATTTATTAATATTATAACCAGGAATTTGTTTGAATTTAGAGAAGGATATACTTAGTTCGGATTATAAAAGTTAATAATTCTTCTAACTAGGTGCTTCTAGTTACGACTAGAAGAGAATAGGGAATCAGGTGCAAATCCTGAACGGGTTCGCCACTGTAATTAGTTAGTTAGCCTTAGTAGACCACTTAGATGATTTATCTAGGGAAGGTAGAGGTTAATGTTATACTAAAAGTCAGGAGACCTGCCTAGTGATGAATGACCTACTTAACTTCGATAACAAGTTAGGTAGGTAGTGTGAGTTAGAGGTTGACTATGTATATTTATCTTCCTGATCTTGTTATCGAAGATGGGAAGATTTATTTTATTTAAAGCTGATTTGAGTAAGGAAGGGGAGAATTTATGAGTCAAGAGTATATGGTTAAGAAACGAGATGGACGAGAAGTTATGTATAATATTAATAAGGTTAGAAATGCGGTCTATAAGTCAGCGTTAGCTTGTGATCGAGATCGAACAGTTGCTGATCAGTTAGCAGCTAAAGTAGCAGAAGCGGTCGATGAACAGGTGCATGATTACTGGCAACAACAAGGTGAAACTATAGATGTAGAAAAAATTCAAGATTATGTTGAATTAGAACTAATGGACTTAGCACCTAAAGTAGCTAAGACTTATATTATCTACCGCTACCAACATGAGAAGATTAGAAACTTAGATCAGAAGTTTGAGGATGCCATGCATATTATTGATGATTACTTAAATTTAGATGATTGGAAGGTCAGCGAGAATAGTAATATGAGCTATTCGTTACAGGGGCTTAATAATCACATCTCCTCAGAGATCACAGGACAGTATTGGCTCCAGGAGATATATTCTCAAGATATTAGAGAACATCATTTAGCTGGTGATTTACATGTCCATGATTTAAGTCAGTTATCAGTTTATTGTTGTGGTTGGGATCTACAAGATTTATTAGTTACTGGATTTGGTGGAGTGGATTCTAAGGTAGAGAGTGATCCGCCGAAACATTTTGATACAGCTTTAATGCAGACGGTTAATTTCTTATATACGCTGCAAGGTGAGAGTTCTGGAGCGCAGGCTTTCTCTAATTTTGATACTTACTTAGCACCATTTATTGCTTATGATGATCTAAGTTATGGTGAAGTTAAGCAGGCAATGCAGGAGTTTATCTATAATTTAAATGTGCCGACACGAGTTGGATTTCAATGTTTGTCGGAAGATACTGAGATATTAACTCCTCAAGGTTGGAAAAAGTATGATGAAGTTGAAAAAGGAGATATAATTAAGACTTTTAATGTAGAAGAGAATATAATTGAAACCAAAGAGGTTAAAAAGGTCTTTAGAAGGCATTATGAAGGAAAGATGTTTAATTTAAAGAATAGGATTCAGGATCAATTAATCTCTCCTGGTCATCGAGTAGTCAGAAAGAAGTTTAATACTGTATCTGATTACTGTCTACAAGAGATAGATGAGATTACAGAAAACTTTAAAACTCCGCCGATTATTCCTATTGCAGCTGATAATAATAATCAAGATATTAACTTACTAGACGAAGAGATTAAGTTGATTGCCTGGATTGTTGCTGAAGGTTCTTTAGAAGTAAAAGGTAATTGGCGTCAGGCAACTATTTATCAATCACAGAAGAAGAGTTTAGAGCATTACGAAGAAATCATTTCGTTACTGGAAGTATTAGATATTGATTATCAGGTTCAAGAAGGTAGTCAATCGTTAGGCGATACAGTGACGCAAATTAGATTTAATGCTGATAATTCACGTAATATTTTAAAGTGGTTTGATGATGACCAGAATATTAAGCAGATTCCAGAGCCGTTGTTGGAGATGAGTCAAAGACAGAGTCGTATCTTTTTAGAGGTTTATATCAGAGGTGATGGTCATGAAGGTTGTAAGATAACTACTTCTAGCCAAAAGATATTAGAAGAGTTAGAACAGATCACTGTTAATGCAGGTTATGGCTTTACAGTTGGGACTCGTCAAGCTACAAGTGTAGGTAACAAATTACTTTATATACTACGAATTATTAGACATAAAGATACTTATATTCAAGAGATTAATGAAGTTGATTATAAAGGGGTAATTTGGTCTGTAAATACAGATAATGAGACAGTGATTGCTAAAAGAAAGGGCAAGGTGTTTATTACAGGAAATACGCCTTTTACAAATATCACCTTAGACTTAACAGTTCCGGATATGTTAGCTGACCAGCCGGTAATTATCGGGGGGGAGCAGCAGAATGAAACCTATAGTGAGTTTCAAGATGAACTAGACCTATTTAATAAAGCCTTTGCGGAGATTATGTTAGAAGGAGATAAGAAGGGACGAGTCTTCTCTTTTCCGATACCAACCTATAATATAACTCCCGATTTTGATTGGGATAATGAGGTCTTAGATCCAGTCTGGGAGATGACAGCTAAGTATGGAATTCCTTACTTCTCTAACTTTGTGAACTCCGATATGAACCCTGATGATGTACGTAGTATGTGTTGTCGTCTGCGGCTTAATAATAAGGAGCTTCGTAAGCGAGGCGGTGGCTTGTTCGGAGCTAATCCAATGACTGGTAGTATTGGTGTAGTAACGATTAATTTAGCGCGAATTGGCTACTTAAGTGATACTAAGGATGAGTTTATAGAACGTTTGGCTGATTTAATGGAGGTTGCTAAAGATAGTTTAGAGACAAAACGTAAGGTCTTAGAGAAGCTTACTGCGCGTGGATTATATCCTTATGCTAAGTTCTATTTAAGGAATGTTAAGGAAAGATTTGATGAGTACTGGAAGAATCACTTCAATACTATTGGTATTTTAGGTATGAATGAGGCGCTACTTAACTTTATAGGACAGAATATTGGGACTGATTCAGGTCGTGAGTTTGCTTTGGAAGTAATGGACTTTATTCGTGACCGGTTACAAGATTTTCAGGAACGAACAGGTAATATCTATAATTTAGAAGCAACGCCTGGTGAGAGTACTGCTTATCGCTTTGCTAAATTGGACAAAGAAGAATTTGGTTCTGATGTAATAGTAGCTAATGAAGAGCGCGTTCGAGCTGAAGATGCTGATCCTTACTATACTAACAGTACTCAACTGCCGGTTGGCTATACTGATGATATCTTTACAGCTTTAGAGCTGCAGGATGACTTACTTACTAAGTATACAGGAGGCTGTGTTCACCACGGTTTTATTGGTGAAAGAATGCCGGATATTGAAAGTACTAAGCTACTAGTGAAACGAATTGCGGAGAATTTTAGTCTACCTTATTATTCACTGACTCCAACTTTTAGTATCTGTCCGGTACACGGCTATTTAGCGGGAGAGCATGAATACTGTCCTAAATGTGATGCAGAAAATGGTTATGTAGAAGAAGCGAGTGAATAAGGAGAGATTACTGATGAAGGTAGCAGGAATACAAAAGACTAGCTTAATCGATTATCCAGGTAAGATTGTAACAACATTATTTACGGTGGGTTGTAATTTAAGGTGTCGCTACTGTCATAATCCGGAACTAATTGAGAGAAATAGAGATAGTGAGCTAAATAATTTTGCGCTGGATGAAGTGTTATCTTTTTTAGATTCGCGAGTAGATTTAATAGATGGTGTCTGTATTACCGGCGGAGAACCTACTTTACAGCCTGACTTAGACCAGTTTATGCGCCAGATTAAGAAGCTAGGACTTAAAATTAAGTTAGATACTAATGGTAGTAATCCGCAGTTATTAGCAGAGTTGTTAACAGAGCAGTTAGTCGATTATATAGCTTTAGATCTTAAAGCAGCCGAGAGTAATTTAGATGTAATTGGGGCTGAAGATAGTGCAGCTTACTTTAGACAAGTTAAAGAGAGTGTGGAGTTAATCTTAGCTGCAGAGATAGAAACTGAATTTCGTACGACTGTTGTACCCGGCGTTCATACTTCAGAGGATATTCAAGAGTTAGCAGCTTTAATTAGTGGAGCTGATAAGTACTATCTGCAAAACTTCAAACCTAATGCTCCGTTGTTAGATGCTGAATTAGAGCAGATTAATGGCTTTAGTGAGCAAGAATTAAGCCAGTTTCAAGATATAGCTACTTCATATGTTGGACAAGTAGAGATTAGAGATTAGAAAGGAGGGTAAGTCTATGGTTAAGGAAGACCAAGAAAGAACTAAGTGTGAAGTATATTCTAGAGTTGTGGGGTTTTTGACACCAGTTTCTCATTGGAATCCGGGTAAGAAGGAAGAGTTTAAGGATCGTCAGACCTATGACCAGGTCTTAAATTCATAAGATTACTTCAAATTGATCAACCAATGATTCTAGCTAGTAGGATTAAGCTACAATCATTGGTTGATTATTTTTTATTTATTACTATTTATCTTCGGAATTTAGAGAGTTTAAGTACTCTTCTAAGGTAAGATTATTCTCGCTAATCTTTTGAGCATGTTTAGGGCCTACATAACGTAAGTGCCATGGTTCATACTGATACTTAGTAATTTGAGTCTTATCTTGAGGATAGCGAATAATGAATCCGAATTGAGGTGCTTTCTTAGCTAACCAACGCCCTGCCTTAGTTTTGCCGAATTCTCTTACTAAGCGGTCATTTACTGTAGGACTAGAGACGTCGATAGCTAAGCCGGTTTGATGTTCGCTATGTCCAGGGTGAGCAATGGTTTGATTAGCTACTTTAGCTCCTCGTCGTTTCGCTTTATAGTCAAAGATTTCTTTTTGCCGTTGGTAGGAGCGGTAGCCAGATACAGCAGTTAATTTAATATTATCAGCTTGAGCTGCTTTAAATAGGCCTTCGATAGCTGTGGCTGCTACTTTTCTTAACTTTCTTTTTGGTAGTTCTTCTGTAAAGGAGAATGGTATCTGTGGCACTACTAAGTTTTGTGGTTTATAATCTGGTCTTAAGCTTTCTTCTTTATTGACTAGAATTAATAGATCTTTGGGTTGTGATGGAGTATTTTTTTCTTTAGTTTGCGATCTATTCTTTTCTTTTTCTTCTGGTTTATCAATCTCTTGATTAGAATCTGAGGTTGAATCTTGTTTATTAGTTGAAGATTTGGGACTGGACTGATTTTTCTCTATTAGCTGCTTATAATTACCATAAACAGTACTATTGCTGCGTTGAGAAGTTATAATTAACAAGAGTAAAAGTAATAATAATAATAATAAAGAGCATTTAGTTGATTGTTTAATCTGCACTATTTTATTCCACCTCCTTAATTATATAAGTGATTACTAAGTAATCTATTAATCAGTAGTTAGAATGGTGATTAAGATTATTATTAGTAACTTAAGTTAATTATATCGTAAATTATTAAGATAACAATCCATAGTTGTTGGTTGAAGAAGAAATAAGTAGTAGTTCAAAAGATAATAATAATAAAAATCCCATAAACACTTGAATATTTATTCTATAAATTGTATAATTATAAATAAATGATTAAGGAGTGAGAAGTGATATGGAACATTTATTATCAATTGCTGATCTATCTTTAGGAGATGTTGAGCAGCTATTTAAGTTGACTGATAAATTAAAGCGTAAAGAGAAGCAGGGTAGTAAGCATCATCTATTAGCAGGACAGACTTTGGGCATGATCTTTCAAAAGTCCTCTACTAGAACGCGTGTATCGTTTGAGACTGGTATGTTTCAATTAGGAGGACATGCTTTATTTTTAAGCTCAAATGATATACAATTAGGTAGGGGAGAAAGTGTCAGCGATACTGCTAAGACTCTGTCGCGGTATGTAGATGGAATTATGATTAGAACTTATGACCATCAAGATGTTGAGGAGTTAGCTCAAGCAGGCTCTATTCCGGTGATTAATGGGCTGACAGATCTACTCCATCCTTGTCAGGTATTAGCTGATCTATATACTATTTATGAAAAGTTAAGCAAATTAGCTGGACAGAAGTTAACGTATATTGGTGATGGTAATAATATGGCTCATTCCTTATTATTAGGAGCGACTAAAGTAGGAATGGATATTTCGATGGCGATTCCAGAGAATTACCGACCAGATGAAGAGATTGTTCAGTTAGCTAATCAGCAAGCAGAAGAGAGTGGTAGTCAAGTAGAGATTATTAGTGATCCGTTAACAGCAGCTCAGGGAGCTCATGCAGTCTATACTGATGTCTGGGCAAGTATGGGAGATGAAGATGAACGCGGTGCCCGATTGAAGGCGTTTAAGAATTACCAAGTTAATCAAGAGTTGATGACAGCAGCTAATGAGGAAGCTATCTTCTTACACTGTCTACCGGCTTACCGTGGACAAGAAGTAACTGCTGATGTGATTGATGGGCCACAGTCAGTTGTCTTTGATGAAGCAGAGAATAGAATGCATGTACAGAAGGCAATCATGGTAGAACTAATGGCTGATGAAGAGGCTAAGAAAAGTCTATAAATAATATATTTATCACGGATTTACACAGAGTGAACCCGAAGCGAAGAAAGGTCAAAAAAAGATTTCTAGTTTTAATTACTTCAATTTAAAATTCGTGGAAATTAATGTTGATTAGTAGCTAGAAATAATCTATTAATTAGATTTGAAGATAATTTTAGAGGAGGAACTAATATGGAAACTAAGGATATTAATAAGATTGTATTAGCTTATTCAGGAGGATTGGATACTTCAGTAGCAATTAAGTGGTTACAAGATAAGTATGATGCGGAGATTATTGCTTTTGCCGCTGATGTAGGACAGCACGAACCATTAGAACCTGTTAAGGAGAAAGCATTAGCAACAGGAGCTAGTAAGGTTTATTTAGAAGATTTACAGGAAGAGTTTTTAAAGGAGTATGCATTTAAAGGATTAAAAGCAGGAGCTAAGTACGAAGATAAATATCCATTAGCTACAGCTTATTCACGTCCTTTAATCGCTAAGAAGATGATTGAAGTAGCTAAGAAGGAAGGAGCAGATGCAGTAGCGCACGGTTGTACTGCTAAAGGTAATGATCAAGTACGTTTTGACGTTTCATTTTTAGCTTTAGATTCTGAGATTGAGATTTTAGCTCCACTAAGAGATTGGGAGTTTGGATCACGAGAAGAAGAGATTGATTATGCTAATGAACAAGGCATTGAAGTAGGAGCTACTAAAGAGAGCCCGTATAGTATTGACCGTAACTTATGGGGGATTAGTATTGAGTGCGGTATCTTAGAAGATCCGTGGGCAGAACCGCCAGCTGAAGTATATCAGATTACTAATGATCCAGAAGAAGCACCTGATGAAGCAGAATACTTAGAGGTTACGTTTGAAGCGGGAGAGCCAGTAGCAATTAATGATGAAAACTTAGAATCAATCCAATTAGTTGAGAAGTTAAATCAGATTGCTGGTAAGCATGGGATTGGTCGAGTAGATATGGTTGAGAATAGATTAGTCGGTATCAAATCGCGTGAGATCTACGAAGCACCGGCAGCAGAAGTTCTATTAACTGCGCATCGCCATCTTGAAGATTTAGTCTTAGATCGTGAGACTTACCATTACAAAGAGTTAGTTTCGGAGAAGTATTCGGAATTAACTTATTCTGGACAGTGGTTCTCTCCATTAAGAGAGGCGCTTGATGCTTTTATTGATCAAACGCAGCAGTATGTTAATGGTACGGTTAGACTTAAGTTTTATAAAGGAAATGCGACAGTAGTCGGCAGAAAGTCAGATGATTCTTTATACCAGGAGAACTTAGCAACTTATGAGAAGTCTGATACATTTAATCATGATGCGGCAGAAGGATTTATTGAATTATTTAGCTTACCGCTTAAAGTAACTGGTAAAGTACACCGCGAGTAAATAATTAATGACTGTAGGAGTGAGAGGGAAGATGGAGATTAAGATTAAAGAAGCTGAAGTGAGTGACACTAGATTAGTCTTTGAGTTAACTAAACGAGCCTTTCAACACTATAATATTCCCTCTTATTTTCCGACTACTCCTGCCTTAAATGAGACTAAGGAGGATGTGCGCGCAGATATTAAAGAGCGTAAGGTTTTGATTGCTTATTTAGGAACTATACCTGCAGGTTCTGTGCGGTACTACTCTGATAATGGTAGAGATTACTATTTAAGTAGATTAGGAGTGTTAAAGGAGTACCAAAGCCGGAATGTCGGTTGTCGATTGGTAAAAGCTGTAGAGAAACGAGTCAAAGCAGCAGGCGGTCGGACTATCACTCTCTACTCTGCTTATAGATTAAAGAAGTTAATGAAGTTCTATCAGGATTTAGGATATGAAATAGTTAAGTTACGCAATGATCCTGATTATACGCGAGCTGTAATTAGAAAAGAGTTAGAGACAGAGAGTAGTAATGATAAGGAGGAGAAGTAATATGAAGCTGTGGGGCGGTAGATTTGAAGCGGATACTGATCAATTAGTGGAAGAGTATACCTCTTCGATTGGATTTGATCAGCGGCTATATAAGTATGATATTCAAGGTAGTATTGCACACGTTAAGATGTTAGCTCACTGTGAGATTATTAATAATGGAGAACGAGATAAGATTATTGCTGGATTAGAGGAGATTTTAGCGGAGATAAAAGCAGGTAAGTTTACTTTTAAGGTTGGACTTGAAGATATTCACATGAATATTGAACAGCGTTTAATTGAGAAGATAGGCTCTGTGGGCGGCAAGTTACATACTGCTCGTAGTAGAAATGATCAGGTAGCGTTGGATATTCGACTCTATCTTAGAGAGCAGATTAAGTCTATTCAGTCTTTAACATTGAAGTTAATGGAAGTTTTATTGGATTTAGCTGAAGATAATTTAGAGTTAGTGATGCCTGGCTACACTCATCTTCAACGGGCTCAACCGGTGCGGGTAGCTCATCACTTAATGGCTTATTATCATAAACTGAAGCGAGATTACCAACGCTTAGCGGACTGTTATGAGCGGGTTAATATTCTACCTTTAGGTGCCGGAGCATTGGCAGGGACTAGCTTTGAGATTGATCGTCAGTTTGTAGCTGATGAGCTAGATTTTGCTGCTGTAAGTCAAAATAGCCTGGATACGGTTAGCGATCGTGACTTTATCATTGAGTTTTTATCAGCTAGCTCTACGTTGATGATGCATTTGAGTAGATTTAGTGAAGAATTAGTCTTATGGAGTTCCCAGGAGTTTAATTTTGTGGAAATTGATGATGCTTTCTGTACTGGTAGTAGTATTATGCCGCAGAAGAAGAACCCTGATGTGCCGGAGTTAATTAGAGGTAAGACCGGACGAGTTTACGGACATCTTATGCAGCTATTAACTGTTATGAAAGGATTGCCATTAGCTTATAATAAAGATATGCAGGAAGATAAAGAGGGCTTATTTGATACAGTTGATACTTTAACGGGTGCTTTAGAACTATTTGCTCGAATGTTAGCTCAAACTACCTTCAATCAACCACAATTAGAAGCTACAGCTGAGGATGGTTTTACGAATGCTACCGATGTGGCAGATTATTTAGTGGAAGAAGGATTACCATTTAGAGAAGCACACGAAGTAGTTGGAGAGACTGTGCTGTACTGTATTAAGAAAGATAAGAAGTTATCTGAGCTCTCAATGACTGAGTGGCAGAA
>JBNJEL010000061.1:0-11542 GCA_051745835.1 Bacillota bacterium | reverse complement strand
ACTTCTTTATTAGACAGAATTAACTGCCATAAGTTACTCTTTACTACTAACTCTTCTAAAGTAACTAATCTTTCTGTGGAGGTGCTAACTTCAACTCCACTTAATCTCAATTGATTAATCCCGATTACATCTAACTCCTTTATCTGCACCTGATAGCCCATTCTTTCTTCTAGAAGCGTCTCCAATCTAACTCGACCTTCTTCCATTAAGTTAGCCCAATTCAAAACTACTACCGAAGAGATAAAGAATACCATCAGCAACAGAACTGCCAAGATTACTTCCTTATACTTTGTGACTAACTTGGGCATAGTCTAGCCTCCACAACCTTAGTAATCAAACTACTCTTATGATATTATATTTTATTAGATTATTCAATAGCCGGAAAGCGTTATTTACTGATAAGATAGTTAATAAATGCTAATAATATAATCTAAAAGGCAGCAGATCATAAATGATCTACTGCCTAGTTAAATAATATGCTATTATAGTTAATTTAATTTTTCTTTTGATCATCAGCTAGAATTTTAATTTTAGTATCCACCTGTCCTTCTAGCAAGAAATTGGTTTCAAATACCTCCTCTATCTGTTCTTGTAGCCACTCCTGTTTGTTAGCTTCTCTTTCAGATGCTCTCTTCTCGGCTTGATCTCTATTCATCTGTTCACCACTAACTGGTACTGCTTGTTGAGGATTAGGTATAATGTTAACTACTAAATCACTATTAATTTTCTGCTTTTCAAAAGCAGATAATACCTCTTCTAAACTCCTAAAAGTTTCATTCTCTCCATAACCATACTCTACCTCTTCTTGCTGATCTTGTGTTTGAGCAGTAAAATTGGCTTCGCGTCCGCCAATTACTTCTAAATATGCTTCTCCGCTTTCAATATCCTCTGGTAGCTCAAAACTATACCGCTTAGTAATACTTTCCTGACGATAAGGTTGTAGCTTAACCTCTAACTCTACTTCCTCACCCGGACGTAATTCATCAGTCAATACGTTAACTTCTTTAATTAATGCTACCTGTGGTTCTTCTTTAACCGTAACGTCTAATTCAATATTAATCAAATCTATCTGTTGAAATGGATTATGAGTTACCAAATTTAGTGCCTGTAAAAAATCATTTAAAGCTACTGAACTAACATCATCTCTACTATAGAAGATATTCTCCCGCTGAATAATACTTTCTTCTAAGTTATTAGCCATAATCTCCATCTTCACTTCAGCAGTACCACCACCACGTCGGTCAATAGTACTATTAATTGCTTGATAGATTACTGAACCAGCTAACGGCTGAATTAAATCCTCATTTCTAATCACTTGAGCTTTAACTTTTTCTTCACGACCTAAGTTCTGATCGACCACTCTTACTTCTAAAGGTATTACTTTAGGTCTGCGATCTAAGCTGCCGCCAATGCCAGCAGTACGATCTTGAGTAACAACCCCCTTAGGATTTAAAGGACTTCCTAACTTAAAAGGCATATCTATACTCTTAATCATCTGATGGATATATGCTGACGAAAGAAAATAATTACTATCTCCTCGACCCAAGAAAGGATGACCAAAACCTAAGAACTTATCTTCATCAAGGTAGGTTAAGGTTCCTAATCCCGATACATTTATATCTCCTCTAACTAACTCTACTGCTACTGCACTACCGGGCTTAAGCTGTACCTCTTCAGCCAATAACTCTTGATTACTAACAGATTGTAAAGGCTGAACATCAAACTCTTTTAATTCTTGATCCAAATAATCCATTGCCTGTTTATCTAATCCATTTACGACTAGTGGTGTCTGTACTCGCCTAGCAACCAATCTATCGTCAGCTGTATTAGCTGCAGACCCTCCAAACTGCACCTTAGTAATTTGACGTTCTCCTAATTCCAGTGGTTCAGCTAAAGAGAGAGTCTCTCCTTTTTCTATATCATCTAACTCCCAGATATTAAGCATTTCTTTAATTGGAGTAACCATTCCTATTTTATGTTCAGTTAATTGCCAACCATAACCGATAGCACCAACTAATTGACCATCAATATAGATTGGACTCCCGCTCATCCCAGCAGCAATTCCACCAGTTCTATCAATTACATCACCACTAACTTCAATCAATAGTAACTGGCTATCAACTCCTTGATTATCCAATTTACCAAGAACCTCTACTTGAAAGGTCTCTACTTCTGTCCCAGAAACAACCGTCTTACCTATACCGGTCATTCCTTCTTGAATCTCATCTAACTCCATAGTATCCTCTGTAATAGATAATTCAGCTGCTACTGGTAGTGTAAAGATAAGACAGATTAGCGTCCCGATTAACAAAACATTAAGTTTACGCAATTAATCTACTTCCCTCCTCAAATTACCACTTCCGACAATTATTATAACTGCTTGCTTAACTGATTATATAACTGATCTGCTAACTTTAATTGTTTAGATTCTATCATTTTTGTAGCATACTTACGATCTAGCATATCCTTAAAGATATCCTCTTTCATTCCTCCATCCAACATTTCGGATTCAGGTATGCTTTGACGCATCTCCTTTAACATCTTATGTACAAAGATACTAGAAAATTTCTCAGTTGCCTTTCTTAATTGCTGCTGCCGATCACTACTTTGCTTAGACTGTTTAGCAGCTGCTTTTAACTCAGTAGCAAAGTCCTTACTACGATTCTGCTTTCTATTTAACTGCTCTTTGTGCATCAAACCTAATCCTTGATCACCAATTTTCATAATTTCCCTCCTACATAGTCTCTAACTTAGCATGTAAAGCTCCTTGACTCTTCATTGCTTGTAAGATAGAGATAGTATCGCGCGGTGTAGCACCAACACTATTTAAAGCTTTAACTACATCTGAAATATTAGAACCTTTAGGCAGAACTAATAACTGCCCTTCTTCTTCTTCTGTTTCTACTTCAGTATCAGTTGTTGTCTCCGTATCCCCCTCAGAAAATGGAGGCGGTTGAGAGACTTGCTGCTCTTCAGTAATAGTAACGGTCAAATTACCATGAGCTACTGACACAGTCGAAATTCGAACATTATGTCCCATTACAATAGTTCCTGTCCGCTCATTTACTACTACCTTAGCTTCCTTATCCGGTCTGACTGATAAACGGTTAACTTGAGCTACAAAACTAACCTCACGCCCCTGGAGATTATTAGGAATCTTAACCTTAACTCGACCGGGATCAACTGCTTGAGCAAAACTTTCTCCCTGTGAATCATAACCATACTGTTGATTAATTGCATCAGCAATTCTTTGTGCAGTAGCAAAATCAGGATTCTCTAATAAGAGTGTCACTTGCTCACGATCTGTAAACTCCATATCCACTGAACGTTCAATAGTTGCTCCATTTGGAATCCTACCTACAGTAGGATGATTCTGTCGTACAGAATTACCACCTTGTTCAGCATTAAATCCTCCGATTGAAATTGGGCCTTGAGCTAAAGCATAAACTTCCTGCTGATTAGGTCCTAACAGAGGAGTCATAAGTAGTGTTCCGCCCTGCAAACTATCAGCATCACCTAAAGAAGATACTTTAACGTCAACACTATCTCCAGCACGACTAAAGGCAGGTAATTTAGATGTAACCATTACAGCTGCTACATTTTCAGACTCCACCTGATCTGGAGTTACATTTACTCCGTATTTATTTAACATATTTGCTATTGGTCTAACAGTTGCTTCTGCATCACTATCTCCAGTTCCATTTAATCCTACTACTAAACCATAGCCTGTTAATTGATTCTCCCGCACTCCTTGAACTCTGGTGACATCTTTAATTCTAACTGATGGATCATGATTAAATTTATTCTCCTGAGCTATAGAATAATTAGGTATTACTAAACTCAGCAGAGTTATTACTGCTAATACTTTAAGACTTAACTTCATATTATCACACCTCACTGGAGTTTAAACTAAATCATTAAAAGAAAACATTCAATAACTTAGATAAGATACCTGGTTCTTGCTTATCACCAATTGCGCCCTCTCCTACATACTCTATCTGACTATTAGCAATCTGAGTTGACATTACAGTATTTTGAAGTGTAACATCATCCGGACGCACTATTCCTGATACTTTAATCTCTTGGTTCTCTGAATTAACTGTTATCTCTTTGGTACCAGCTACCTTTAGATTGCCATTCGGCAATACTTCCACTACTTCTACTGTAATTCTAGCATTTAAACTACCACTTTGACTATTGCTCCCATCAGCTTCAGAACTATCCGATTGACTTAATTGAAAGAGCTTAATAAAGTCTAATTCTCCACCACCAGGACCTACATTAATCTCATTATTTTGTTCAGCATTAGTACTTGCCGATTGATCAGCTGAAGAATCTTCTTGAATAATAATCGTTAACAGATCTCCTTCTTTAGCTGCCACAGACTCGCGGTAAGGAGAAGAGTTTTGATTATAGAGTGAAGTAGCTTCTAGTTGACCTATAGCCACCAAAACCAAACAACTGACAATCACTAATATTAAACTAACTTTATTTAATTTTTTCGTCAAATCCATCCCTCCTTCTGAACTAACTAGTTATAAAATAACCTGAACAGTACCCTGCTTTATCACTCGCGCGGTTAATTTTTCACCACTTTTGATATTTTCTACCTGAATGATATCCCCTTTAGCTCCAGTCTCTAAAGCTAAACCAACAGTTCTAACCTCTATTTGACCTACGCGAGCAATTATTGTAACTTTATCGCGCCGCTTAACTAAAGGCGGAATCTCTACCATCCGTGAAGTTAAAATCTGCCCTTGATTAATCCGCCGCTTCAAACGATGATTCTCTACCTCATTAATATCTTGAATTGGTTGGCGATGAACTACATTATTTAAAGCTCTCCGTTCCTGCTTAAAAAGGTCAGCGGTCAACTTTGTATGACGATCTAATCTCTTACGGGCAACTAATACTTCTTGGTAAGCAACAACTTCTACAGAAACATATTTCTTACGAGCTAACTCATTATCTACATAAATATTTACTGGAATCGAAGTGCGACCTAATAAACTACGATTATAACTCGAAGGTACTTCTAAATTAATATTACCTACTGGTAACTTTAATTTATCATTATCTGAATTTCTTATATTGATCTCTATATCCTCTTGTTCGGCTGTTAAATTACTTCTAATATAATCACTAACTGTCTGCTCTAATTTCTGCTGATCTAATGTCTGATAAGGAGTTGTAATCTTTACCTGTTTAGGAATCTGATAGGATAATTCTGCTAACTTAAAGCCTGCTCTTTGCAGTGCAGACAAAATATGCCGCCGTTTTAAGACTCTAGAATAACCGGGCAGAGGTGCTTGCCCTAGATTAACTGCTGCTAACCTTTTCTTAAATTGAGTCTCTGCTTCAATGTCAGCAATCTCTCCTAATTTAATCTTATCATGATTAGTCTCTACTTGATAATCAACACTCACTTTAGGCTGGGCATAAGCCCCAGCAGTAAATAGATAAAAGATAATCAAGCTACAGATTACACTAATCACTAGCTGTTTATAAATACTTACTGATCTATTCATCCTACCCCCTCTTATCTCTTCAGATTATTAGCCTGTTGTAACATCTCATCAGAAGCTTTAATTGATTTAGAGTTAACCTCATAGGCTCGTTGAGCAGCAATCATATTAGACATCTCTTCTACAACTTTAACATTTGACTGCTCTAGATAACCTTGAGCTAAAGTACCAAACCCTTCCTCAGCCGGATTACCAGTTGCTGGCGCTCCGGAAGCAGGGGTTTCAGCATATAAGTTACGTCCTAAACTCTCTAAACCAGCTGGATTACTAAAGCGAACTAACTCAATCTGTCCTACCTCGTTTGCCTCATCAGCACCTGCTTCTTTAACCATCACTCGTCCTTCATTAGTTATACTAACATCTGTCGCATCCTCAGGAATATTAATTGGTGGTTCTAAAGGATAGCCATCTGAAGTAACAATCTGTCCTTCACTATCCCGCTTAAAGGAACCATCTCGCGTATAAGCAATCTGTCCATCAGGCTGAACTACTTGAAAAAATCCATCTCCTTCAATTGCAACATCGAGCGGATTCTCCGTCTGCTTAAAGCTGCCTTGAGAGTATAATTTCTGAGTGGCAGCAGGTCGTACTCCATGACCTACTTCTAAACTAACAGGAACCTCCGAACCTTGATTATTTGGTGTTCCTGCCTCACGTAAAGATTGATACATTAAATCTTGAAAGTTAACTCTACTCTTCTTGAAACCACTCGTATTAACATTCGATAAATTATTTGAGATAGTATCTATATTTAACTGTTGTGCTTTCATACCTGTTGCTGAAGTCCAAAGTGATCTAATCATTCTTACTAACCTCCTAATTTAATAGTAATAATATTATAGTCGTCCTACAGAATTTACAGTTTTATTTAAACTCTCATCATAAGTCTTAGCAATACGTTGATTAGCTTCATAATAACGAGTAGCTTCAATCATATTAGTCATTGAACTTACTACATTAACATTTGACTGCTCTAGATAACCTTGATTTACCTGACTAGGAGCTGCAAACTCCTCCCCAGCTTCTGCTGTTGCACGATAAAGATTATCCCCTTCTTTTACTAATCCTTCATTGTCATTAAATGTAACTACTTGAATCTGGTCTACTATCTGTCCGTCAACTACTAAATTATTCTGATTATCTACTTTTAAATTACCATTATCCGCTATCTGCAGCGGGCCATTCTCTCCTAAGACAAAATTACCATTTTGAGTAACTACTTGTCCAGCCTGGTTAAGAGTAAAGTTCCCACTACGAGTATACCTAATTCCATCTCCAGTTTGAACAGCAAAAAAACCTTCCCCATTAATTGACCAGTCTAAAGGATTTTCTGTATTACGTAAGCCACCAGCACTTAAATCAGTGGCAGTTTCTGCTACTTCAACTCCCGCTCCTGCGGTACCAATTGTCTGATTATCTGGTAAACGTTTCATCAACATCTCCGAAAAGGACTTATTTACTACTTGGTCTTTCTTATAACCAGTTGTATTAACATTAGCTAAATTATTAGAAATTATATTAGTCCGTAACTGTCCTGCATTCATTCCACTAGCAGCAGTATATAAACCTCTAAGCATAACTACACCTCACTTTTTTGATTAATAGATACTTATTCCTTATATTCTCGATTAGCATAAATTCTCCTCTTTCAAAACCAAAAAATAGAATATTTAGTTTTAATCTTGCTCAGTCGAATACTTCCGTTTAGTTGCCTCTCCTCCGCGAATATGTCGTTCCGCCTTATTATACTCTAATACTTTCTTTACATTATCCGCTAGATGTTGATCTATCTTGCTTAGTCTCTCAGTAACATCTTTATGAATAGTACTCTTACTAACCCCAAAGACTTTAGCGGCTCGTCTTACCGTAGCTCTCGTCTCATATATATAATTACTTACCTCTAAAACTCTCTGGTAAATATAATCCTTCATTCCTAGCCCCTCCTGCCCTAGTCTTGATAAATATATATGCGATTATCTACAAAATATGTTTTTAAACTAGAGGAACCAGAAATGAAAGTCTATTAAAATAAAAATAGTAGAGAGTAGCTACTCTCTACTATAAGTTCAATTTAAATTATAGTTCCAAATATTCTTGAGGATTTACTATTTCGTCATTCTTCCGCAGCTCAAAGTGTAATGTCGGCTTCATTACTAAACCAGAAGTACCTACCTCTCCAATCGCCTGTCCCTGCTTAACCTGATCGCCCTCTGTTAGATAGAATTTACTGGCGTGACCATAAAGTGTACGATAGCTCTTATTATGCTCAACTAATAACACTAAGCCTAAGTAATCATCCTCTTTAATCTCTACTACTTGACCACTAGCTGCTGCTCTAATCGGAGCTGTAGCTGTAGTAACTAAATCTACTCCTTGATGATAACGCCAATCTTCTAAAACAGGGTGTTTACTCCAACCATACTCCCGAGCTAATTGACCACTCTCTAATGGCGCAGAGAAGTTAGGTTGATAATTCGCTACCTCTCGACTAGTAGCTGATTCTTCTTGCGACTTACTAACTGCTTCATTATCTGATTGTGATATCTCTTCTTCGGTAATTGTTAATGTAGTAGATTGATCATCAGAATTTAGATTAAGCTCTTGGGAATCCTCTGTAGTAGAAAGCTGCTCATTATTAAGCTGCTTATCTGGTACAGATGAATTATGTTGTGAAGTAGAATCATGTAGTTGAGGAATTAATATAATTCCAATTAAGATTATAACTGTCCAGCTAACTAAGAACTTCTTACTAGTAAGTACTCGTCTAAAAAACTTCTGCCATGAAAATTTATCCGCTAGCCGATCAATATTCTTCTTTAACTTTAACTTAATCTTCTCCTTATCTTTACTGATTGAGAATGGAAACTTATTCTGGTCGCGATCATTATCTTGATTATTAGACATCTATCCCACCTCCATTTTCTATTATTTCCAGAGATGAGATAAATATACACTTAATTCTTTAAATTATTTATCGCATTGTAGTTAATCGCTTCACTTCGGTCTGAGAATAGTAATGTTGTAAGATTGTTAGATAATCATAACCTTCTTTTGCCATTCCATTAGCACCATACTGACTCATTCCTACTCCATGTCCATAACCAGTAGTAATAAATCTAACCTTACCATCTTCTAGCTGACAGGTAAAATTAGTAGATTTTAAACCTAATTTTTTTCTTACTTCCTGTCCGGTTAAGAGCTGCTTACCAATTTTAACCTGCAAAACACGCTCACTCATACTACGCTTTAAAACATTAATTTCTGCTGGAGTTAACTGATTAGTTGCAAGTCTTAATTTTTGCTGTAACTCTGCTGGGGAGAACTCTTGAATATAATTATTATAAGGGCTAGCTGTCTCATAAGGATTCTCAACTGACTTTAGATAAGCTACTTTATCACCCCAGACATTCGCTGCTGAAGCCGTTCTAGAGCCACTAGCTGAATGATAGACTGCAGTTATAACTTGACCACGGTGGGTTAAAAATTCTCCCTTTGTGCTATTGACTGCCTCTAAAACTTTAAACCAATACTGTAGATCGTCCCACTGTTTTAATAATTCTTTTTTAGGCATCCAGGCTTGATCAAGATTAATATTATTAGTAATTGTAACTTGACTGCTGCCCTTGCCCTGCATCTTACTTAATAGATAACTTCTAGCTGCTACTGCCTGTGCTTTAAGTGCTTCTAACTCAAAAGTAGCCGGCATCTCCGCTGCTACTACTCCAACTAGATAATCTTCTAAATCTAATACTAAACTGCGATTATTAGATAAGAGCACCTTAACTGTTAATTGATCTCTATCCAGCAGAGTCTGACCTCCAATTACTAATAAAGTAGGTAGTAGTAGCATAAAAGTAAAATTTAAGATTAAGATAAGCGCTACTAATCTCTTTATCTGACTATCCTCCCTTAAGTTAAGTTCATTAAACTTTATGCAATTACAAGAGAGGATATACAGCTAACAGTTGCTTATTTAGTCAGCTGCTAACTTAATCTTAGCTCCTAGCTGCTGTAACTTATCAATAATATCTTCATAACCACGCTTAATATGATAAATATTATGAATCTCTGTCCGACCACTAGCTATTAAACCAGCTATAATTAATGCTGCTCCTGCCCGCAGATCAGTTGCTTCCACTTTAGCACCTTCTAAATTAGCCGGGCCAACTACTGCACTCCGTCCATCTACTTTAATCTGCGCGCCCATTCTTCTTAACTCATCGACATGGCGAAAACGCTTCTCAAATACTGTCTCGATTACTAAGTTTTCTCCCGCAGACTGGGTTAGTAGTGACATAAATTGTGCTTGCATATCCGTAGGAAAACCAGGATAAGGCATTGTCTTAATATCAGTTCCTTTGAGGTTCTCACCTGCTATTAATTTAAGCTGATTAACATCTTCTACTATCTCTATTCCCATCTCCTTTAGCTTGGCTATCAGAGGACGAATATGCTCTACAAGCACATTATCAATCACTACTTCACCGCCTACAGCCGCTACAGCCATCATATAGGTTCCAACTTCAATTCGATCCGGAATAATAGTATAATCAGTCCCAGTTAAGTTATCGACACCCTGTATTTTAATTAAATCAGTTCCTGTCCCGGTAATTTCTGCTCCCATTACATTTAAGTAATTAGCAAGATCTATCACCTCAGGTTCACGAGCAGCATTCTCAATTATTGTTTCCCCTTCAGCTAATACAGCGGCTAACATAATATTCATCGTAGCTCCCACACTCGGATAATCAAGATAGATCTGATTACCTTCCAATTTATCAGCTTCTAACTTTACCACTCCGTGTTCTAACTTAACATCAGCTCCTAAGGCAGCAAAGCCTTTGAGATGTAAATCTATCGGTCGACTGCCTATCTCACACCCACCCGGTAGAACAGTACTCGCTCGACCACAACGTCCTAATAAAGCCCCCAAAGTATAGTAAGAAGCTCTCAATTGACGAGCCAAATTGTTATCAGTACTACATTTATCAAGCTGATTAGTCTTAATTGCTAAATTATTATTCTGCCAATTAATCTCAGCTCCTAAATCAGTTAAGATCTCAATTAAGGTATTAACATCCTTCAGATCAGGGATATCCCTTAACTTACTCTCTCCTGTCCCTAATAAAGAAGCAGCAATAATTGGTAGAGCAGCATTCTTAGCTCCACTAACACTAATTTCACCTTCTAATTGCGTAGTTGATTCAACAATAAATTTACCCACCATCAATTACCTCCTAAATTACACGAAATAATCTTACTGCTTTTTATTTCTGGCTTCAGACTTAATATCCTGCTTTAACTTATAAATAAGTTCTTGCTGCTATAATTTTCAATTATCACAACTACAACTCATCCCTATCAGCTTATCGAAAAATCCTAACTTTTCATAATTAATCAGCTCTTCTGGAGCCGCTTGTGATAACTGTTCATAACAGTCAGCACAGATCTTATCTCCAGCTTGATTAACCAATTCTACAGGCAGTCCTAACTCTTTAAATTTCTCTGTTTTAGGTTGTACTTCAATAGATTGATAATTAACAGCTTGATCACTTACTACTACCAATCCATAATCACCTTTAAATTCAGCTGAATTAACTTTCTTAAATGAAACACCTACCTCACGCGCTAAATCTATATACTCCTGAGCAGCTTCAAGATCAGCCTGTTGACTAATAATTAACTTCTGAGCTTCACTATCTTTAATTGCTGTTAATATCTCGGGATAAACCCCTGGCTCACTAATCTGGTCAAAAGTTAAAACCTTAATTACTCGTTCTCTAAACTCTCCTAAGAATCTCTGTTTCTCTCCTTTCTTAAATTCAAAATCTCCATGCATCCCTGCAGCAACCGTCTGTTCTAATTTGGACTTGCTTTGCTGTTCTTTGATTGCCTCCTGCCTAATCTCTTCCTTCTTATCTTCTTGAGATCGATCTTCATCTGAACTCACTATAGCCCCTCCTTACTATATAATTACTCCTTAAAGATAAAAAAATACAAAAAAGGAGAATAAGAAA
>JBNJEL010000060.1:0-11604 GCA_051745835.1 Bacillota bacterium | reverse complement strand
TGCGGTTGAGTAGATAAATTAACCACCTGACCGCTTAATTCTATAACTGAATCAGCTAGATTACTTCTTAACTGCTCAACAATTAACTCTTCCTGACTAGCATCCACAGTAAAATTGCTATTGAGATTAGTTAGATTTAGTAACTGCTCCTCAGCAGCATAAAAAGATAAATTATTTAATTCTAAACTACTGGTAGTCGTAAACTTATTATTCTCTAATCTAGCTGACGACTGAGAGTTAAGTCCCTTTAAGTCAACCTGCCAGTCCTGTTGCTGATTAGAGTATTTAATCTGACCATCTATAATCTCTATTTGATCCATTGTTAATAAGAAAGTATCCTCTGCAACTGGCTGTTTAGAGCTCTTTTTTTGATCAGCAGTAGTTGAAGTATAATTTGCTTTACCATCAGCAGTACGCTCTAAATAGATTATCGGCTCTAATAATCTAATCTGATTTACCTTCAGTTGACGCTGCAGTAATGGTAATAAAGCTATATCCAATGTTAAATTTTTAACCTTCATTAGATGCTCATTACTAAACTGACTTGAGTTACCTAAACGAACATCTGATAATCTAATACCCAATCCCTGCCAATACTTAAGAGTAATATCACCGATCTGCACTTCACGCTGTAAAGCTCTTTCTAACTTAGGAATAACAATTCGTTTCAACCGATTATGATTAAAGTAATTATTAAGATAGATCAATCCTAAAAATACTGTTACAATACTAATTAATATTAGAGTTAATGCAATTTTAGTCCAATTAAAATTAAAATACTGTTTGAAATTTAGTTTCATTTTTTACCCCCTCGTATAATATAATTAACAACATTAGATAAATTAGAAACCCTAATTAATTATCATTAACAGCTAAAATCAGCTTCTTATTTTACATTATTACTACATGAATGAATTAATTTCCTGTTTTATATAAAAAATGATTAACCGTTCTCAGTATAACCAATAAAAAAAGCAGATACCAGTTACTGATATCTGCTCTAATTCTTAGTTACTACTCTATATAATTTTAATTACACTTCAAATTCTTCTACTAAATTTTTTAATTTCTGTGCCATAGTAGCTAATTCCTGCGAAGAATTAGTAACCTCTTCAGACATTTTATTAATATCCGCTGTTGCCTCTTGAACCTGCTCACTATTATCTGCTAAGTCTTGAGTAGCAGCTGATGTCTGTTCTACATGAGCTGTTGTATTTTCAATTGCTGATTTAATCTCACTAAATACGCTATCTGTTTCTACAATAATTTCTTTACCTGCTTGTGCTTTATCTTGAACCTGATGTACTACCTCTAATCCTTCGTTGGATTTAGACTGAGTATCTTTAATCAATTCTTGAATATTATTAGTCGCTTCAGCAGTCTGTTCGGCTAACTCTCTAATCTCTTCAGCTACTACTGCAAAACCATGTCCATCCTGTCCAGCCCGTGCTGCTTCAACTGAAGCATTTAAAGCTAACATATTAGTCTGATCAGCAATATTATCAATCAAATCAATAATTTGACCTATCTCCTCTGAATTAGCATTTAACTCCTTAATTGTCGCTACTGCTTTAGAGACCGTACAGTTAATCTCTTCAATACTAGTCATTGATTCTTCAATCTTAGAACTACCTTTCTCTGCCTGACAATTAGTCTTCTCTGCTAAACTATTTAATTCCTGACTACTAGCTGAAATCTGTCGTATATCATCTGCCATGTCTTCAATATACTTGGTATTATTCTCGATTACCGCATTACCTTCCTCTGATGAAGCAGATAACTCTTGACTATGTGCGGATAGTTCTTCAACTAATTGCATAATTTGATCAATCATCTGCTTAAGTTGAGTGCTCATCCGATCTAAAGCTTGAGACATCTGTCCGATCTCATCATCTGAATCAAGACTAAAGTTTACCGTGAAATCTCCCGTACCAAACTGTTCTACTTCCTCTGCTAGCTGTTTAATCGGCTGAGCTAAACTATTACCGATCAGATAAGCAGTAATACTCATAATGATAATTGCTGCAATAATAATCCAGACTACATTCCTGATTAAGCGATTAGCATCAGCCAATAACTCAGATTCCGGAATAGAAAGCCCTAAATCCCAACCCGGTGTATGGGGGATAGGTGCAAATGAAAGATACATTCGATTTCCATTAGGCTTTACTACACTCCCATAGCCCTTCTGATCTTGCATCATCTGCTGGCCAATCTCCTCTAGTCCCTCAAAACCTTGTTTAGAACTCTCTAATACATTTAAATTCATTGCTATCTCCTCTTGAGGATGAGCTACAATCTTACCTTTGCTGTCAACAATCCAGCCAAAGCCTTGACCATCAACTTTGATATCTTCTACTCGTTTAGAAAGCTCCTTTAATTCAATAGCTGTACCTAAGAGTCCAACATTTTCACCTGAATCATCTTTGATCGCATGAGCAACTACAAAAACCGGCTGACCTGTTGCCCGGGAAGTTAAAATATTACTAACTACAGTCTCTTCCCCTTCCATAATTCGCTGAAAGAACTCACGATTAGAAATATTACTAACAGTCTCCTCAGTAGTATGCTTCTTGCCCTGACGATCAGCAATAAACATAATCTGATAGAGACCATCACTTTCTTGCTGCACCTGAGTTAAAGTATCTTCTACCTGCTGCCAATTCATACTCTGTAACTTATCTTTTTGCGCAAGCTCACCTGTTTCTTTAATAATTCCATGCACCCACTCACCTACAGCTTCAGTCCTACTATGAACTATCTCACCAGTCATATCCTTAACCATAGGTTTGACAGTATTATGTAATTGGAAATAGAGAAAGATTCCCATACCACTTAAAATAATAATAATCATAGTAGTAAATAATAGTAATATCTTTTGCCTAATACTTTTCATTATATCCCACCTTCCTATCAGTACTTTAAATCTATGATAATAAGAATTGCTATTATTAATTATAGCTCATTTATGAACATATATCAATAAAAAAAGCAGATACCAGTTACTGATATCTGCCCCTACTACTCTAAATTGTAATTAGCTAATCGATCCCTAAATTCAGTTCCTGATATTCGTTCTTCAGTTAACAGCTCCTCAACAATCTCATTCATTAACTCTTGACGTTTAGTAATCCACTCTCTAACCTGATCTTCTAACTCCCTAATAATCTGATTAATCTCTTCTTGTGTCTCCTTTGAGGTTAAATGATTGCGACTGACTATTCCTAACTCTGACATACCAGAATAGATAATCTTCTCTGCTAAATCAATTGCTTTATCAAAATCATTACTAGCACCAGTGCTACGACTGCCTAAGATAATCTCCTCAGTTACCGCTCCAGCAATACAGATAGCAATCTGACTTTTAAGCTGATCTAATGTCTGTAAATAGTAATCATCTTCAGGATTATGACGTACAAAACCTAATGCCTTACCCCGCGAAGTAATTGTAATACTAGAAACCGAACCTGGCTTAACCTTTTCGGCAACAACAGCATGTCCTAATTCATGATAAGCTACTCGCTTTAACTCTTCAGCTTGAGGTCGACGATCTAACTTCTCCCCCATCATTACCTTATCAATTGCCTTACGAAAGTGAGTCGATCTAATCTCAGATTGATCATCCCGCAGTGCCATAATTGCTGCTTCATTAGCTAAACTCTCTAAGTGTGCTCCGGAGAAACGAAAAGTTTCTTGAGCAATCTGTTCTAAATCCACTCCAGGAGCTAGTGGTTTATTCTCGGTATGAATCTCTAAAATTTTCTTCCGTCCTTCCTTATCTGGTAGATCAACCTTAACCACGCGGTCAAAACGTCCGGGACGAAGAATTGCCTTATCCAAAATATCGATCCGATTTGTAGCTCCAATCACCAATAGATTAATCTGATCGTCAATTGACATTCCATCCAACTCGACTAATAGTTGATTTAGAGTCTGATCATACTCTAGATGACTAGAATTCTGCCCTCGCTTACCGCCTAAAATCTCAATCTCATCAATGAAGATCACTGCATTATCCTTGTTAGCCTGTTTAGCTTTATTCTTAACTTCCTCAAATAATTCCCGGATTCGTTTAGCTCCTACACCAGCATACATCTCTACAAACTCACTACCAGATGTAGAAATAAAGACTGAATCAATATAGTTCGCTACCGCTTTAGCTAACAGCGTCTTACCTGTTCCCGGCGGGCCACTGAGCATAATTCCTTTGAGTGGTCTAATTCCTAAATCCCGTACCTGATGCTCTTCTTGCACAAACTCCAATGCCTCCAATAATTCATTCTTAGCCGAACTCTGCCCGCCAATATCAGCAAAGCTTACATCAGTTGTTTGGTTACCTTCTTTCTGATAAGCAGTAAACTTCTGTCTACTACCCAATCCTTGTCTACGCAAGAAGTTTAAAAGAAAATAGCCACCTACGGTAAATACAAGAACCGGAATTATATTGATACCCTGCCAACTTAAAAAGATAACTACCGCTAAAGCTAAGCCCAAGCTTAATTCCTTAACCATCTACTCTTCCCCCTTGCTTAGCTGTACTGCTAACATCATTACTGCGATTAATTACTTTATAAAACTGATCTTCTCCTGTATCCAACAGTAAATAGATAAAGTGTTCATCTACTCTAAGTTCTGCCTTAGCTAAGTTAAACTCCTCTTTAACTCTCTGAAGCCTATCACTTAAAGTACTGAACCTTCCAGTCATCAAAACTTCATAGAGCGATAACTCTAGCTTCTGATAAGCTGATAACAGTCTATCATCTTCAGGATTTTCTAATTCAATGCTATATTCTTCTATAGCAGAACTTTTTAGTACTCGGTCTATCTTTAGATATGCTCTCTGTAAATTATTTATCTCAGCTAACTTTAACTTAACCATCTGACTTTGCTCTAACTTCTCAATCTCTATCTCTTCAACTACTCTTAGCTTACTTAACTGCTCTACTAACGTATCCTGTTGATAATAATTAGTCCAGTAGTAATGTAAGCTAAAAATAATAGCTAAAGAAATAATGACAATTATTGCTACTAACTCTACTCTAAACCCTTTAATTTTCATTAACTCTATTTACCTCCTTTAATCAGAAGTAATCTCTATTATTTCAGCATTACACATTATAACACACCTCCAACCAGGTAACAACTGTTATAAAAATGTAAATAATGTAATTAACAAAATAAAAAAAGGAGACCTGTTTATTAACAGATCTCCCTAACTACTCTATTACGAATTTGATTCTTCTTTTTCAGCCTGTTGCTCTTCTCTAATAGATGTAAACTTAGCTCTAGCAATCTGCTCGTAGCGACGATTAGTCTGTGAACTACGGATTAAATCATCTAAAAGCGGTAGCGCATTATCGGCCTGTCCATGGCGATAAAAAAGCACAGCCAACAGCAATTTAATCTTATCCCGCTGTTTACGAGATAAACGTACATTATCATCCTTAAAGTAGAATTCGCGTAAGTTCTCCATTGCTTGTTGAGAAGCTTTATTAGCTAACTCATCCTCACCTACATCTTCATAAAGCCACTTTAATCTCAACCACGCAAAACCCAGCTTATTCTTACTTACCCCAATTAAGTTATAAAGCTTAATTGCTAAATAATAAGTTGTAAAGACTTCATTTAAGTTGCGTGGTTTACTATAACCCGGTTTAAAGTCATCACCAAAGATCTCTTTAATCCGCGGACGAAATTCATTCTTAACTTGATCTTCAATCCCCGCAGCAATATCGAAAAAATCATCTTTATTAGCAGTATAGAAACAGTTATGACAACACCAAATCTTATACCACTCTGCTTTAAACTCTTTAAAAATTGGACGTAGGTCATCCCTTATTTCCTCTAATCGCAAACGGGAATTACGCACCTTATGTACTTCCAAGTTAGTCGAACAGACTGGACAAGTAATCTCTTTAGTATAAAGATAGTAATCAAAACGATCCTCAGCACTCACTTGATAAGTATCATGGCCTTCTAAAAAGAAGTCCTCTGCATTTTGAGGAAGTGGATCACTATCTACCTGCTCTTCTTCGCTGTCGCTCTCATCTCTTGTAGTGGATTCCTCTGGAGTAGTTGAAGCAGTTAAATCAGGTAGATCAACCTGTGGCTGCTGAAGGTTATTAATCCTTTGACAGAGATTGGTCATTATCTTTTCAGTCAGCACAGTCTGCTGTTCTAATAGCTCCCTAAAGTTAGCAGGGGTAAAGGACATCAAAGTAGTTTCTTGATAAGTAACAGCACGCGCTGTCCGCTCTTGACCTTGTAATAGAGCAGATTCACCTAAGATAGCTCCCGACTGTAGATGAGCTACCTCCTGTTCTTTCTTATCTTGATCCTGCACAAATAATCGCACTAAACCTTTTAATACCAAATAGACTCGCTCTGCTGTTGCACCGTAACTAAAGATCTCTTCATCAGCTTCCACCTTCTGATAATCTCCATACATCGATAATAAAGCATTAAGAGAGGTCTGATTATTACTCATAAACCATCGTCCTTTCTATCCTCAACAATTAAATTAAAATAATAACTTAAGAATTAAATTAGTAATTACTCCTGCTACAACATCATCAACCATAATCCCTAATCCACCCTGCAACTTCTGTAAGTTCTTAATCGGCGGCGGCTTAAGGATATCAAAGATACGAAAGAGAATAAAAGCGGGTACCAACATCTGAATGCCTAAGCCCCAGATAGCTACAAAATAGCCCGCCCACTCATCAATTACTATCTCAGGAGCATCCTTTATCTCATATAGTTCTGCTGCTTGATCAGAGATAATAGTTCCAGCTATAACTAACCCCACTACCAAATAAAGATTAATACTGAAACTCTGCAGCCAAATAAAAGCTAAGATCATAGCCGCTATAGTTCCAACAGTTCCGGGAGCCAAAGGAGCTAAGCCGCTATAACAACCAGTCGCTAAAAACTTAAGCACTCTATTCTTCATCAGAATTAATTACCTTTCGTGCCTTTAAGAGATAATCAGCTCCCGAAATCACTGTTAAAAGTACCGCTAACCATAATAAGATAAGACTATAAGGCAGATCAATAATAATAGCTATAATAGCTATAATCTGTAAAGTAGTCTTATACTTACCGAGCTTGCTAGCTGCAATCACTATTCCTTCTGCTGCTGCTACTACTCGCAAACCAGTAATAGCAAACTCACGACCAATAATAATAGTCGCTGCCCAAGCACTAATCTCTCCCATGTCAACTAATGCAATCAACGCAGCCGAAATTAATAACTTATCAGCTAGCGGGTCAATGAACTTACCTAACTTAGTAATCAAATTTCGCCGTCGAGCCAAATATCCATCTAATCCATCAGTAATTGCAGCCGCAATAAAGGTAATTACCGCTAGATAACGAGTGTAAATCGCATACTCTCCTGTCGACTTAAATAACAATAAGAACATAAAGACAGGCACTAAGATAATTCGCAGTAGTGTTAACTTATTGGGTAGATTCATTAGACTCCCTCTCCTATTAAATCATATTCATAGGCATCTACAATCTTAGCAGTCATAAACTGACCTACTGTTGTATCAAAATAATCATTAATATAGACTAACCCATCTATCTCTGGTGCATCATACTGTGTCCGCCCAATAACTAAGTTACCATCATCTTGTTCTTCAATCTCTTCAACTAAAACTTCCACCTCTTGACCGATCCACTCTTGATTGCGGTCCAAAGAGATCCCTTGCTGTAAGCTCATAATCTGATCAAATCGTTCTTCCTTAACTTCTTCTGAAATCTGAGGTGTCATCTCCGCTGCCGGAGTACCTTCCTCTTGTGAATACTTAAAGACACCCAGGCGGTCAAATTCAGCCTGCTGCACAAAGTCAACTAAATTATTAAACTGTGCTTCACTCTCCCCGGGAAAACCGACAATTAAAGAAGTTCTAATCGAAATATCAGGAATTCTATTCCGTAACTTCTTAATCAAACCTAAAATCTGCTCCTTATTACCAGGTCGTCCCATCTTAGCTCTAATGCGCTGATCAACATGTTGAATCGGTAGATCAATATAATTACAGATCTTATCTTGATTAGCAATCATCTCAATTAATTGATCCGACATATCCATTGGATAAGCATATAATAATCTAATCCACTTGATGCCTTCAATTTCAACTAATTTGCTTAATAACTCAACTAACTGCGGCTGACCGTAAAGATCAAGTCCGTACTTAGTTACATCCTGCGCTACTAGATTAATCTCTTTAACACCTTGCTTAGCTAACTGCTGAACTTCATTAACCACTTCATCAAGCTCTCTACTCTGTAAATCCCCTCTTAACTTAGGGATAATGCAGTAACTACAACAATTATTACATCCTTCAGCAATCTTAACATAGGCAGTATAAGAATCTCCTAATCTCTGCCGCGGCAGTTGATCATAGTAATCAAACTGCGGATCGTCAACTTCATATCGCTGCTGACCTGCTAAGACTTTATCTATTACACTCACTATCTGATCAAAGTTACCTGTCCCTAAGATAGCATCTATCTCAGGAATATCTGCTTCTAACTCCTCTGAATAGCGCTGAGCTAAACAGCCAGTTACAATCAAGCCTTGACAGCGCTCATCTTTATACTTACTAAGCTCTAAGATAGTCTCTATGGACTCCTCTTTAGCATCAGCAATAAAACCACAAGTATTAACAATTAATAGATCAGCTCGACTATAATCATCAACTAAATTAAAGTCAGCCTCTTTAATTAAACCTAACATAATCTCCGAATCGACCTGATTTTTAGAACAACCTAAACTTACTAAACCAACATTTGCCATTCTAACCATTACTCCTTTCTGCAATCTGTCCTCTACTTTAATTTACTTCCACAGAATCTATAGAATTCCTTGCCAAAAAAATAAAACAGCAATCAAAATTGCTGTTTTATTAATTATTATTCTTCCACTAAGCACTTTACAACAAATACTATTTACTTGTCCTCACACTAATCCTTAATTAATTTCAATGCTTCAGCTCTTGCTGCTTGATCTTTGTGTAAAAAACCACGCACCGCTGAAGTAGTTGTAAAGGAACCAGGTTTCTTAACCCCCCGCATCGTCATGCACATATGCTCAGCTTCTACAACTACAATTACACCTCGGGCATCTACTTCTTCCATAATTAAATCTGCTATCTGACTTGTTAAACGTTCCTGTAGCTGTGGACGTTTAGCAAACGAATCAACCACTCGCGCTAACTTGCTAAGCCCTGTAACTTGTCCACCCTTAGGTATATAACCAATATGTGCTTTCCCGTAGAAAGGTAATAGATGATGTTCACACATTGAGTAAAAAGAAATATCCTTAACTAAGACTAGCTCTTCGTGCTCTTGGTTAAAATAGATCTGTAAATCTTCAGCAGGATCTTTATGCAGTCCACTAAAGACCTCTTCATACATCCTAGCAACACGCTGTGGTGTCTCTTGGATTCCTTCACGATCAGGATCTTCTCCTACAGCTTCTAATATCATCTCCACTGCTTCAGCTATCTTCTCTTGGTCTACTTTATCTGCCATTGCTTCCCCTCCATTTACTCCTTTATTTTTACTCTCCAATCATCATCTCTTAAAATCTGTCACTAAACTGATTGAATCGCAATATTCTAACATTATAATTCATTATCAAAGTAGATTTTCCTGCTAAAATATAACTTTTTATTAACAATTCATTAACAAAATCGCAACAAATCATAATTAGCTCAAATAATACAACTTCAATTATTAACAATTATAACATCAATCTCTGTTAAGTAAAACCGCTAACTAAACATTTATTTAGACAGCACAGGAAATAATTAGAGTTAAAGTAGTATTAATTAGGCTTTAAGTTTCGATTCTGATACTCCAATTTACGCTGGGGAGAATTAAGTAGCTGCTCTTTACCTAACCCATTAAAGCTGCGTACCGAATTCATAATTATCTCAATCTGAGGTAAGTTCTTAACATAAACTAAAGGTAAAGAAATATAGTCATTAGGTTCAATAGTTACTGGGATAACAACCTCAATCTCTTCTTCAATTATTAAATCATCGTCTGCCGTAAAGACCAGCAAACGATAATCCAACTGAATATGAGAAACTAATCTGCGCCCTGAATTAAATATATCTATATATAAGTAAGTCTTATCTTCTAAGACAGCTAAATCCTGGTCAACTAAATCACCTCTAACTAACTTCGGATTAGCAGTAAGATCTTTAGTAAGCTCTCTTTTAAGTTGAGTAATGAACATAAACTTAATATCCTCTTCGTACTCCTTAGTAAAAGACTCTTTCATAAACTCCAATGTCTTCTTGCCCATCGTGACATACTTCCAAGTAGCATAGGCTAATACCAAATTAGTCAACAAAGATAATACGCTGGCATAGCGATCACCAAACTCTATAAAGGAAGTTAAACCGCGCTTTAACTCTCCTAACTCTACCACACCTAAGCCAAGTAAAACTAATAATAAGATTACTAACTCCATCAACCAGCCACCTCTTATTAAACCTAACTATAATTGATAATATTGACACTTCAACAGAATATTATAACTACTATTTCTCTTAAAATAGCTAAATTTATTGTTATAACTTTCACAATAAAGTTTAAAGATAACTTATTAAAATTTTGGTGACTTAATTGATGCATGATTAAATTATCATTGGAAATAATAAGAGAAGCCGGGATTGAGGAGGTGAATTATGAATTCACAAGAGAAGTTAAAGAATAAGATTATCAAGGTTAAAGAGAAGTTAAGAGATGAAGAGTATACTGCAGAACCTGCCCATAAACTAAAAGAGAAGCTCAAAACCTTAATCTATAACTATAATAATTAGCTCTTCTTAACTGGCTTACTATAACGGGTGAATAATCCCACCATTCATCCGTTATCTTCATTCTTACTTTACTAAATTACTATCTTGAATTACCTTCATCGCTCGGTCAGGGTCATCAGTAACTACAAATACCTCTTGGATTGATGAACTAGTCTTCGCTAATATTTTAATTCCGGTCGGCGTATTATACTTTAATTGTAAATAAGGCTTCATACCACTACCACCGCGTTGATTAATGCGACCGGGTATGATACTCTTAATTACCTTTAATTTAGCTAAATTCTCTAATAGGGGTAATATATCTTCAATTATTGTATGCTCTTGTTTAATCTTATTAATCCGATACTTACCACTCACTATAATACACCTCCTTCTTACTAATCTTATTGTATCTTCATATATTTACTACTTCAATACTAATCCATAAATTCCTGCTAATTGATAAAAATTAAGGGCTGAAGGAACACCACTACCTACAACCCTACTTTAACTTAGCTACTGCTTCTCTTTCTGCTGTAATCACTCGCTCTACCTCTTCTTTAGCTGGCCCTCCGACTGATGACCGAGCATCAACACAGGTCTCAATAGCAATCTTATCATAGATATCTTCACTAAATTTATCTGAAAAGTTCTGCCACTCAGTCATTGAGAGCTCAGATAACTTCTTATCTTTCTTAATACAGTACAGCACAGTCTCTCCAACTACTTCGTGTGCTTCTCTAAATGGCAACCCTTCTTCTACTAAATAATCTGCCACATC
>JBNJEL010000059.1:0-11610 GCA_051745835.1 Bacillota bacterium | reverse complement strand
TCAAAGACTATCATCTCAAACTCATAACCTAAATCAGTTAAGATTTCTTCGTGCAGCTGTCCATAATGTCCAGCTCGACAAGGTCCATGTCCTCCGGAAGTAATTATTAAGTTCGCACCTGCTTCTAATGCTTCTATGTAAGAACCAAGTAAAATTTTAAATGGAATACAGGCAAACTCCGGAGCATGTTTAGTCCCTAGTGATAATGTCTGATTGTTAGGAGGTTTGATTACAACTTCATGTCCTAACTCTTCTAACAAAGACTTAAAAGCAATATGAGAAGTTCCCATATAAGGAAAGGTTACCTTCATCACTTCGTCCTCCTTAATCGCAACATATCAATAAACGCCTCTAATCGAGTAATCATTCCTGCTTCCCCGGTATGTTCATCGATAGTTAAGGTCATATATGGCAAATCGCTCCTTTGAGTAGCTAAGTCCAATAATTTATCCGCCATAAAATCAGGACCACAACCAAAAGCACTGACATGAATTAGTCCATCTATCTCTTCTTGGAGATTATAGTGATAACCGGCTTTAATCTTACGATCACTTAAAGTCCAAAATAAGTCCTTCTTTAATTTATCGCTTTGCTCCTCTAACTGATCTTGAGTTAACATATCAGAGGTAACTACTTCTACATTCATTGCTCTTAACTTCTCAATCATATCAACTGAAATATAAGGATCATAAATAATATACGGATAACCTAAAAGAGCTACCTTTAAATCACACTCTGCAGTAGCAAGTTCAACCTCTTCACCCTGCTGTATCTTTAGTGCCTCGGCTACCGTATACCCCTTTTGAAGTAAAGATTGAAATTCTGCAAAGTATTCCTGCGCTTCCTGTAAAGCAGAATAGATCTTAAACGGATTCTTACTGATTACCAAAGCGGTACGATAAATAACAGTAGCTAATTTAAATGGATTCTCTCGTAGGTCAATCTTAGGTGCGATTATTTGGGGTAGATCATCTAAAGTATTACGAACCATATCAGGTAATCCTAAAAATTTAGGACAATAAATCTGTTGACCATTCGTAGAAATTAATCTAGGTAAGAATAAATAATCTACTTTATCTTTTAAGTCTAATACATGACCGTGAAATAACTTAATTGGTACGCAGGCATCATTAACTGTCTCTTTAACTCCTGCATCTACTATATTACGTGAAGTATTAGTTGAAGTTATTACCTCAGCCCCTAATTCAGTAAAGAACTTCTCCCATAGAGGATAATATAGATAATACGATAAAGCTTTAGGAATTCCAATCTTAGTTTTCATAACATTTCATCCTTTATTTAAATAAAGTTATCATAGTTAACTATCTATATAATATGCTTTTCAGTACTAATTATCAATTTTCCTGCTATGAACTATAAAAAATAGCTCATTTTGTCAATTAAAGCTTAAATATAAGAGAAAAAGCACCTTAATTAAGGTGCTTATGGAAACTAATATTTACTTAGAATGTTAATTAATCTATAATTAAAAAGTCTCTAAATATTGATCTAACTCCCATTGATGTACTTGATTTTTATAAACACGCCACTCAATCTTCTTACCTTTAATAAAGTGATTATAAGCATGTTCACCCAAGGCTGATTTAATTACTTCGTCATCCATTAACTCTTCTAAAGCTGACATTAGATCAGACGGCAAGTTCTCAATTCCTGCTTTCTTCCTTTGACTATCACTCATCTCATAAATATTATCTAAAGCTTCCGGGCCAGGATCAATCTCATTTTTAATACCATCTAAGCCTGCCTTTAACATCACTGCCATTGCTAAGTAAGGATTAGCAGTTGGATCAGGATTTCTCATCTCTACCCTGGTTCCATTACCCTTAGCCTTTGGGATTCTTACTAAAGCACTACGGTTAGCACTTGACCAAGAGATATAAACTGGTGCTTCATAGCCTGGTACTAAACGCTTATAAGAGTTTACAGTTGGATTAGTAATCGCAGCAATTGCTTTTGCATGCTTAAGTAATCCACCAATATAATGATAAGCTAACTTACTTAAACCTAGCTTATCTTCTGGATCACAGAAAGCATTCTCGCCATTTTTAAATAAAGATTGATTAACGTGCATTCCAGAACCACACTCTTCAAAGATTGGTTTAGGCATAAAGGAAGCATGAAGTCCATGCTCTTTAGAGATTGCTTTAGTTACAAATTTAAAAGTAGCTATATTATCCGCTGTACGTAAAGCATTCGCATACTTAAAGTCGATTTCATGCTGTCCGGGAGCTACTTCATGGTGTGAAGCTTCTACTTCAAAGCCCATATCTTCTAAAGCCAAAGATATATCTCGTCGTGTATTATAACCTAAGTCTACAGGAGAAAGATCAAAGTAACCACCTTTATCATTAGTCTTAGTTGTCGCTTCACCATTCTCATCTGTCTCAAATAAGAAGAATTCCGGTTCAGGCCCAGCATACATCTCATACCCCATCTCCCGTGCTTCTTCGATTACCTGCTTTAAGATATTACGCGGCCCACCAGCAAAAGGCGTTCCGTCTGCATCATAAACATCACAGATTAAGCGCGCTACTGCTCCACCCTCTTTTGGTCCCCAAGGATAGACAGCAAACGTATCGTAATCTGGTTGTAAGTACATATCTGATTCTTGGATTCTAGTAAATCCTTGAATTGAAGATCCATCAAACATTGTATTACCTTCTAGAGCATCTTCTAGTTGTTCAACTGTAATAGATACATTCTTAGTAATCCCTAAAATATCAGTAAACTGCATCCGAATAAATTTAACATTCTCTGCTTCAGCTTTCTGTAAAATTTCTTCCTTAGTTAAAGACATCACTATTCCTCCTAATTTCAATACTACACCTATTTTAGCAGAGAAAACACTTCATGTCAATTCTATGTTAGATTCTTTACATCTATTTTACATAATTACTGAAACAGATTAATTTAAGCTGATAGTCTTCCAATCAAATTAATAAAGGGTAGGCTAAAAAGCCTACCCTTAAAATAAAATTAAAAATCTAATTCACAATTTAATTCATCAACATATTGTTGACTCTTGCTATCTGGATTACACTTAATCTGTACCTCATCAGTATAATCAATCTTAATATCGAAATTAATAGGTACAATATCATGTCCATCATCATACTTAAGTTTCTTCTTAGTCTCGAAATAAAGATTAATCTCTTTGCCATCGTCTACTTCTTGTAAATTACCACTTACACAGTAATTACCTAAGATTAACTTTTCTCCTTTGATATTATCAGCCTTAAGTTCTACTTCAGATTCACTTTGTGGAATTAAATGTAAGTCTATATCATAATGAACTGCATCAGTTCGTGATTTATTACTATCTTGATTCTTAATTTGAGTCTTCATAATCTTATTGACCACTTGCTCTACAATCTCTTTTACTTCCCACAACTCTGTTAACATAATTATCCCTCCTAAAATAAATTTATTTTTCTGAAAATTTTATATAATTTTAATGAAGTTAATTACTGTAATTAGTAATACAAATTATTAACTTAAATAAAAATTTATAATCTTTTATAATTTCAATTGTAATTATTTTTTGTAGTGGAAGAAGTATCCTACTTTTTAATTATATCGTAACATATAAATATTATCTTGTCAATATAATTAATTATCAATTTCATTAACTGTTTTACTACAACTAATCAATTGCATAATCAAATAACAGGACTTGTTAATTAATATCTAGAATTAATAGTATAGGAGGGGAAATATATGCAGAAGAACTTACTTATATTTTTATTTATATCTTTAGTCATCACTTTAGTTTTACTGTTAGGTTATCAACTTCATCAAGAAGCTGACCTCACACAGAATATGAAACATCAATTACAGCTAGTAATTGAAGGTGGAGGCAAGATCATTAGAGATGACATAAAACAGATTACTATTTTCAAAAATGAAGATGGTATAATTAAATATATTAAAATCAACTATAATAAAGAAACAAAACAGGAAGAACTCTACAATGCCGAACGTATTATCAGCTTAAATTATAATTCATCACTTAAAGAGCAGATTAAATTCAAAAAGGTATCTAAACTTTCAATTAAATAAGGAACTTAATATTTTTTAACGAGTGGATTATAAATGAAAAAGTAAGAAAGAGATAAGAGTATAATAATTAAAATACCACCAATTAAACCAATTAATTGATCAAAGTTAAAACTAGAACCAATTAAGATACTTATAATTAAAAAGATAGTCAATAACCCGGAATAAGGATAACCTCTCATCTTAAATTTAAAGTTAGCAGCATACTTATCTGCTAAAACAGGACGATACTTTAACTGACTAGCTAGAATAATAATCCAATTAAAAAAGAGCATAAATCCCGCAGCACTAGTAAGATACTCATATACTTTCTCAGGTAAGAGAAAAGACATCACAATCGCCACCACCAACCCACCACTACTAGCCAATAAAGAATAAATTGGTACGCCAGATTCATTCTTGATAGCTAACAGTGAAGGAGCTTCGCTAGCTTGAGCTAAAGAAGCTAATACTCGAGCTACCGCATACATTGCCGCATTCATTGCTGACAAAGCAGCGATTAAGATAATAAAGTTAATAACTGAACCAGTATAGGAGAATTCAATTAATCTAAAAACACGAGTAAAAGGGCTAGCATCGGTACTAATCTGATTCCACGGTACTAAAGCTAATAAAATAGCTAATGACCCTATATATAAAATTATTAAAGTGGAAACAATTAACTTAATAGCGTAGGGAATATCACGACTAGGATTGATAGTTTCACTAGCTGTCATTCCTACAACAACTACTCCAGCAAAGGAAAGTAAGATCATCATCATTGCACTCATTAAACCTCTTATGCCTTGCGGAAAGAAACCACCGTACTGGAAATAATTATTTAGCCCTACTCCACTTGGGCGATGAAAAATATCTAATAAAATTGCTAAACCCAACAGAATAAATAGTACCACAGCAAATAATTTAATTATAGCAAATAGCGATTCAATTCGACCAAAATTTTTAACTCCTAAACTATTAACTCCAATAATTAATAATGAATAAATAGTTACAAAAATCCAAAGTGGCACCTTAGCAAACCACCACTGAGTAAAAATAGCAGCTGCTGTTACTTCACTTGACATCACTAATACTCCTGCTACCCAATACATCCAACCACTTAAGTAACCAAAGAAGTCTCCTAACGCTTCTTCAGCATAGACATGAAATGACCCTTCACTCGGATGAGCTACTGCCATCTCTGCTAATGCAGAAAAGACCTGCCACATAATTAAACCACCAGCTAAATAACCAAGTAAGACTGCTGGACCAGCACTAACAATGGCAATACTACTTGCTAAAAAGAACCCTGCTCCAATAATTGCACCTAAGCCAATTAGTGCTAACTCTCTACCACTTAGACACTTAGTTTCATCTCTATCCTTAAGCATCATCTCACCCCTTAATCTCTTATTTAGTATTGACGATTAAGGAGTGACCTTATACAAATGATCGCTTTAAAAATCAGGTACAGGTGGAGCTCCTAATTTATGTGAATTTTTTGCTGCTAACTCTTCAATTCTTTCTTTTACTTCCGGCTTAGCTTCGCCAGTTAGAATATAGTGATCTAACTCTTCATAAGTTATACCCATTTCAGATTCATCAGTCTGGTCTTCCCATAAACCAGCTGTCGGAGGTTTATTGATTATCTGTTTTGGAATCTCCAAATATTCTGCTAACTTGCGCACCTCAGTCTTAACTAAATTACCCAACGGTGCAATGTCTACCCCACCATCGCCATGCTTGGTAAAGTAGCCAACCTTCAATTCACTTCGATTATCAGTACCGACAACTAAGTAATTATGTTTAGCTGCATAGTAGTAAAGACTAGTCATTCTTAAACGAGGTTTAACATTAGCTACCGCCATATTTTTCTGGCGACTACCTTCCTTATTATCCAGTACCTGCAATAGATTATCGAATGGCTCCTCTAAATTAATTACTCTCGTCTCAATTCCAAACTGATCAGCTACTAATTGAGCATCCTCTCTATCTTCTGTCTGACTATAACAGGGCATGATCAATCCCAAAGTATGGTCTGGAAAAGCTTGCTTACAGAGTACAGAAGTTACTGCTGAATCAATTCCACCGCTAAGACCTACTACTGCTCCTTGACAACCCGCTGTCGTAATCTTATCTCTAATCCATTTAATTAACTGTTGACTTAACTTATCATAATCTCGCATCCAATTACCTCCTTCGCTGCTTATTATACCATAAAATCCAAGGAGTTAAAGTAATTCCAGCTGCCAAACTAAATTATTCTGTAACTGATAAGGAGTCTGCTTAATACAGCGGTGTCCAATAAAATTAATCTGTTGATAATTAGCTAATATCTCACAAATAGCTGCACCATAAGTTAAATCAGCAAAATTGAGCGCTTGGGATTTACTAAAATCTAGCTCTTCAAAGGCAGTCGAAGTCTTACCACAGAGGTGAACTACAGCAGCTCCTAACTCTGGTTCGATGTTAGATAAGAGCTGATAAGTAGCCCGTCCGCTAAGCTCACGATAGATCTTAGGTCCGACAATCTCTTTCGTTCCTACTGGATCAGCATACGAAATAATATCTGCTCCTCGCTCTAAACCAGCTAAGATATACCGTTCAATTTCAGCTACCACCTGCTCTATAATCTGATTAATTAACTCTTTATCAAAGATAGCAGCTTTATATAATTCAGTAGCATCAATTAAGGAAGAAATAATTGTCCATGGTCCTTCCACTTTTAATGCTACTCTTTCGCCCAACTGACTTAATTCTTCAACGGCTGCCAAGACTTCCTTAATCCTACCTTGATCTAAGTCCAACTCTCCTAGCGCAGTTAAATCTGCTAATTGATCACAGCAATAATTACCCACTCTCGGTCCCACCTGCTGATCACCTAAGTTAATCTCTGCTCCTAATGCTTCTGCTTCTACTGTGGTGCAAAAAGGCACTTTACAGATAGAATCTTGATGATACTCTTTTAATCCTCGGGCTAAAGTAACAATATCTCTACAGTTAGTATGTACTTGAGGAAAAGTAAGACCCCTCTTTTCCACTACTTCCTCTGGAATCTCTACCGCTTCTCTGCCTTGGCAGTTAAACCCTTTACTACTCATGATTATCACCTCAATTCAATATAAGATTTTAAGTATTCAATTAAAAATTAAGTTGCTGAATAAATCGATCTTGGAACTCTGGCTTAGTCGATAACTCCACTACTTTAATCTCTTGCTGTAGCTTTTCCATCTCATCTAGACGTTGCTGATTAATCAATGCCTCTTGAGCTCCGCGAGCTGAAGTATTACCTACAAAGCTTACTTCACCTTCAAATTTAGCTGGAATTAAACCAATAATCTGTAGACTATTAATGTTAAGGTGATAACCAAACCCACCAGCAATTACTATCTTATCAATCTCACTAATCGAGGTAGCTAATTCTTCTAATAACATATTAATCCCGGTAGCGATTGCACCCTTAGCTAATTGCAGCTGTCTAATATCCTGCTGAGTCAAATAGACATCCTCAGTTAAGTAAAAGGTCTTATCCTCTAATCTACCATCTAACTGAGAAGATAGCTCTTGATTAAATCTGCCTGTCTTTGAGATAATATTCTGCTGAACTAAATTCGCTACTAAATCAATTAATCCACTACCGCAGATGCTTTTAGCTTGCTCTCCCCCAATTGTCGAGTAAGAAAGATTAAGCTCATCATCTAAATTACAGGTCTCAACTGCTCCCGGTTGTGCACGCGAGCCACAAGAGATATTAACCCCTTCTAACGCTGGTCCTGCTGCTGTAGAAGTAGCTGCTATCTCTTCACCAACTTTAACTACAATCTCACCATTAGTACCAATATCAATAAAGAGAGTTGCTTCTTCTGTACTAAAGTCAATCGCTGTCAAACCTGCTACTATATCAGCACCAATATAACTTGAAGCTGATGGTAAGAGAGTAATTCTTCCTTGGGGATTAATCTTAATTCCTAACTCTGGCGCCTGTAAATCCAAGCTATCTAAAAAGATTGATCGATAAGGAGTACGAGCAATTGAAGCTGGATTAACACCTGCTAAGAGGTGAAGCATAGTTGTATTTCCGGCACAGGTTAGATAATAAAGATCATGATTAGCAAAATCATTACCAACCAGCTGACTAATCAGTTCATTAATCTGCTTGATTATCTTCTGTTGTAAAAGTGCTAAACCTTCTTCCTCTTCCATACAATAAGTAATCCGCGACAGTACATCACCGCCTAATTCAACCTGGCTATTCAAACCTGAGATCTGATTAATTACCGTACCTGTCTGTAGATTAACTAAAATCAATGTCAAACCTGTAGTCCCAATATCAATCGCTACTCCTAAGATGTCATCTATTTCTGTCCTAACATCTAATAATTGCTGGTCATAGACAACCCCTGTCAACTCTTCTGCGGTCAAGCGCTTACTCTCTAAACTTCCTAACTGTTGATAAGTAGCTAAATTTTGTGGATTATAATTAGTCATTTCAGCTAATGGATTTGAACTATCTTTATTAGCCGGTGTTAAACTAATCGTCTGCACTCTACTATCAACTTCTGTAGAAGTATAATAATCATCCTGAATAGATTGTAACTCTTGTTGTGTTTCTGTTAAGCTAATCTCTACATCACCTTTAATACGAGCTAAACAAGCTAATCTTATCTTCTCTTCCCCAGCAATGAATCTCATCTCTTCCCGAGACGGAGGAGCTAAATCTCCTTCAACCTCTACCTTGCACTTACCGCACTTGCCCCGTCCGTTACAAGGTGTCTCTAACTCTAACCCTGCCTTGCGAATCGCAGTAATTAACTTCGTACCTACCTCTACATCTACACTCATATCTTGATTCTTAAAAGTAACCTCTACCATTTTAATTACAGTTACCTCCTTTAACAAAATCGGTCATCACTTGCAGATTATCTAACGAAGTAGCCATACTTAAACCACACGCAGGTGCGATTATATCCACTCCAGACTCTATTGCATTCCTAGTTATACTTACTATTTTATCTTCTTTACCGCTTTGAAGCAACTGTGTACTAATATTTCCCATCACTTTAGTCTCTAACTGATCACTAACAGCCCTCATATTGACTTTAGAATCAAAGCTAATTGCATCTGCTCCAATTAAGTTTAGCTCATCAACTATCATCTTTACATCACCACAAATATGTATGATTACTGGTATATCCTTGTGGTGTAGCGACTTAATTAACTGTTGATAGTAAGGCAAAGCAAATTGAGCAAAGTTCTTGCTACCTAAGATCTCTCCTGTAGCAGTTGGATCAGAAATAGTTATTAGATCAGCTCCCGCCTCTACCATCGTTTGAGCATAATCAATGAGATAATCGGTTACATAAGCGGCAAAATCAGCAATTAAGTCAGGCTCTTTACGTAATAATCTAAAGATAACTAACGGATCAATAATCGAAGTCATTGTACTGATATGTCCTGTTAGATTACCAATTACAGGTAGCTGATCATTCTTAAGCTCTGATATTGCTCCTAATACCGTAGGCATTCTACCATCTTGAGTCGGGTCAATCTCATAGTTATCCATTATCTCTCTAATTTGATTACTATTATACTCTACTACTCTTGGCTCTACAGTCTGATCACCTAAGTCCAACTCAATCCCCAACGGTTCACACTCTACCGTCATACAGAAAGGTACACCATAATTCTCAAAACCGGTCAACTGATAGACAAGCTTAGCTGCTTTAACCATAGCCTCCTGATCTAAGTTATGATTGGCTTCTAATTTAGCAACTACTCCTGTCACCGCAGCATTCATCATACCACCGGGACAGATAACTGGAGGACGGTCAACTTCGGTTCCGTTTAGTGTATTGATCAATCTCTCTTTAGGATTCATAAATTAACACCCCTGCTTTCAATTCACTATTATTACTGATTATAATCATAAGTACCATACATTCTTGCTGCATCAACTACAGCCTGAATATTTTCAAACGGTATCTTAGGAGAGGTTTCACAACCGGTACTTAAAATATAACCTGGCTCATATCCTTGCATTGCTTCAATATCCTCTTTACAAGCTTGATAAATCTCCTCTGGTGTACCAAATAACAGATCTTCTGCTGGGCTAACTTTTCCCAAAATTACTGCTCTACCATCTACTTTTTGACGTGCTAATTCAAGATCACAGTCGTCAATACTAATAATATCTACTCCCGATTTAGCCATCTGATCAATCAGTTTATGAGTAACACCACAGATATGAAGGACTATTAGCGAATCTAATTGGTGAGCAAAATCAACTAACTCTTTTATATATGGTAGTGCAAACTCTTTAAATAATCGCGGGCCAAAGATTCTGCCAGAAGCTAAAGGTTCTAAAATTATTGGTAAGCCTCCTCGTTTAATCACCTCTACCATAAAATTTTTACAGGTTTGAGTAGCTAACTTTAATAATTGATGACATAATTCAGAATTCTTATAAGTATCCTTAACAAAATTTTCTGTTCCGCGCAGTGTAGCCGCTGTAGTTAAAGCTCCGGAAAAGCAGACCCCAGTATAGACCTGATCTCCTAGCTCTTCCTTTAAATAATCTAAAGCTTCATAAAAGACAGGGAACTTTCCAGCATCCTTCTCTCCAATCTGAATATTAGTTAAGTCTTCCTCTGATTTAACTACAGGCTGCTCACAACTGGCAGGTTCATCTTCATAATATACTAACTTGGCTCCCATTGCTTCTGCTGTATAAGAACAATTAGTAAATAAATAAATTAGATCATAACCAAACTTCTCAAAAGCAGCAATATGAGACTTAGCCATTACTTTACCATCCCTTTGAAACTCTTTTAAAGTCTTATCAATCAGATGTGCTGTATTGCTAGTTACAATTGGCATACAAGGAATTCTATCTATCTCTTCGCCCGCTAAAAAAGCTGTAACTCGCTCTTTAGGCGTCATTAAATCTTGGCGTAATTCCATCTTTATCCTCCTTTAAATCAATTAATCTATTTATCCCGCTATCTCTTTAATACTCCTTACCGCTTGATGAGCATCTGCGGTATATAGATCTGCTTCTATACTGTCAGCAAATGATTGAGAAATAGGTCCCCCTCCTATCAAGACTGTATACTTATCTCTAATCCCTTCTTCTTTTAACTGTTCAATGACAATCTTCATTCCTTCCATTGTTGTCGTCATCAAAGTGGACATAGCTATAAAATCTGCTTCTACTTCTTCTGCTTTAGTAATAAATTCATCTAGTGGAACATCTCGTCCTAAATCATAAACCTTAATTCCTGCTGCTTCCATCATAATCTTAACTAAATTCTTACCAATATCATGAGTATCTCCTGCTACAACTCCCATAACAACTTTAATCGGTTCTGCTACAATATCTGTCTGCAAATGAGGCTCTACAATTTCTAAACCAGCATTCATTACATCTGAACAGATCAATACTTCCGGTAAGAAATACTCCTCATTCTCATAAAGTCTTCCTACTTCATTCATCCCTTTGATTAAACCTTGATTAATTATCTGACTTGCCTCAATCTCCTGCTCAATTGCATCTTG
>JBNJEL010000058.1:0-12044 GCA_051745835.1 Bacillota bacterium | reverse complement strand
TAGAGTGTTTGGTAATATTATGTCGTTTAAAACGACCAGCTACCTTTCGCCACTCTTCTATACTCTCTTGTTGAGTAGAAGTATATTGAGCTAAATTCTTATGAGTAATTAATAATAAACTACTATTTAATTGATTATCTTCTCGATTACAGTACTCTGCTAAGTCCTGAATATCTTTAATATTAAAGCTAGCTATATTTTCCTCTAAATACTTACCAAATTCATCAAAAAGAAAGAATACTCCTTGATAATCTAGCTTTGATAAATCCTCTTCCACTTCTGTTAGTAATTCAGTAATTCGTACACGATTATAAGGAGTAAATTTAGAACCAGCTGTTAAACGCGGATGAATATCTAAAAAGATATGATAATAATCTCGATTATAATTCTTAATTCCTCGAATAAAATCTTTAATTCCAATTTCATACTCTTCTTTTAATATCTCTCCTAAATCCTGATAAGTAGCAGTAAATTCTTCTTGCCAATGATTGATCTTATCAATAATTAGATCATAAAAAGTATTAGGCAGATAATCCTCTAAACCTTGCTCTTGTAGTGCCTTCTTCAAACCTAAAATTATACTCTGCTCAAAGTTACTCAATCCCTCTTCAGGAAGTACGATTAAGTACTTATCAGTTATAAATTGTTCGATTTTAGCAGCTAGCTGTTGATCGTAATTATTAAATTGATTAAGAAAGTCAGTATAATCGTCTAATGATAATTCATCAGCTAATAATGAAGCTAAAACCATTGTTAAATGTGACTTACCAGTACCGTAAGAACCTAATAGAATATGAGAACGATTAGCTTCTTTAACTTCAAAACCTGTTAAAACTTCATCAATAATCTGGAGAGATTTATCAGTTGGAATATAGTTATTAATCTTAGTTAAATCATTAATATCATACTTGAGATTAATCGAATACTTAAAACCTTGTGCCGTTTGTATTACCTCATTTAAATTAGCCATAATTCCTAATCCCCTCTAATTTATCTTCTTCATATAAATCTTTTAATACTTCGAGCTTATCTATTTTATTTAAAGTAATTAAGTTATGTCCAAAATTTTTCTGAATAGTTAGATAGCCCTTTTGCTCTAAGTACTCTAAATGTTTCAATAAAGAATCTCTAGTTAATCTAAAGACCTTAGCTACACTTTCTTGCTCAGTTAATAGTTCAGTAAAAGATATCTGCTCTTCTAATTCCGTAATGTATTTATCTGAATCTAAAATAGCATAATAAATTACTTCACTATCTAAATTATTAACTGTGGAATTATGAAGGCGATATCCTTGACTGCTTTCAGTAATTAATTCTAAACTAGTTAATGGTGAAGAAAGAATATCTTCTGGATTATCTTGGTAACTATAATTTTGCTCATATAAGTATGTATTCTTAAGACATAAGAAGTCTTTTTTCAAAGAACTAGTAGCCACTTCTTTATCTAAATAATTCTTAGCATAATTATCTAACTCAGTAATAAAAGTATCTTGATTAAAAGTATCAGGTTCAAAATGATTAAAAAACCAATACCAAGCAGTAGCTAAATCTCCAGTTGCTAATTGATAATGAATTAACCATAAAGTATTAACATCTTCAAAATAAGGATCAAATTCAGCAATTCCTGCACCTAACTCCGTAATTTGATGTTCAATCATACTATTACTACCTCGTCCTTCTTCAGTTAATCCCGTTGCTTGCATCCAAAAACGCAAAGAAGTTACCATTGTCTTTCCTATACCTAACTCTTCTATTGCTTCAGCGCGATGAGCAGGAGTAAAGATATATGGTTTATCATCAATTAACTGTAAAGCTTTAGGTAGCCAACCTTCTCTAATATAAAATGTACGATGTTTAGCAAATCCCATATTATCACCTCTATATTATTTTAAAGCTTTAAATTTTAAGCATCCATTATAAAAATAAGCTATACATTTCTTACAATGAATACATTTGGTTTCATCTATTTTATATTTATTATTTAATGTACTAATAGCAGATTGTGGACAAGTATTATCACATGCAGAACAATAAATACAATTTTCATACTTTCTAATCTGACATTCAAATCTCATATAAAAAGTCTTTATATTTTTTACATTTTTTGGTATAACTTTAATAATTTCTGTTCCAAACATCCCCCTAACTTCAATTTCAGCTTTTTCATTTTTATTTTTTTTAATTATATCCCATTCTATTTTCCATTTGAATTCATCTCCATCAATGCTTTCATCAATAGAACCAAACGGTTTCATTAATTCTTTAAAATCTCTATCTACTTCCTTATCTAATATGTAATTTTTAGCTTCTTCTAACATCTTACAATCTCCAGATTGAACCTCTTTTAATTCAGTATCAACTCCTTTATTCCCTCTTCTAGCTTTCCAATAACCTTCATCTACATATACTTTATAATCTTCTTTTCCTGCTTTTTGAGCAAAATCTAATAAAAAACTTCTCCATTTATTATATTTCTCCGGCATATAAAATCTAGTTAAAAATTCCGACCAGTTAGAATTATTAGGACATAACCAACATCCAACCCTTCTATATCCCAATCTATAAGCTTTATTAAATAATATATCTTTTGATAATATATACAACCATACATCATGATTTTTCCAATTTAAGATTGGAAAACTAGAAATTTGTCTAGAAATTTTTGACTTTTTCTTAGTTCTATTATAATCACTTCTATCATTAGACTCATATTTACGAATTCCCATAAAAGTCAACGCCTTTTTATCACTAGGAAAATTACTAATTACTCGTCCAATCGGACTAGTTTTAAAAATACTACAACACCATCTTTCTAAACGACTTGGAGGACCAAAAACTTCACATAAATCCATAAAATTTTCATCAGTATCTTCTTCAAAAAAAGGCACCAAATTATTTTCAGTTTTAAACTCTTCTAAATACTCATATGTATAAGAAAATTCTATAGTTGTATCACCAAATATATGAATTATTCTCTGCTCTTCTAAAGTCTCTCTAACTAAATTAGAAATTACAGTGGAATCCTTTCCACCGCTAAAAGAAATGATTGGCAAATAATTTTTTGTGCTATATTTTTCTGTCACTTTATTAATATAATCTTCAGCTTCATCCACTATGTAATTTAACCAAGTTTGATTATGTTTTATAAATCTATCAATATAAATATCTCGTTTCAAAGATTGATTATTATTAATTTTAGAGTTAACCTCTTTTCTAAGATCGCTTAAATTACATTCTTTATCTTTAACCTTAGAATAATCAATTCTTAATTTTTCTCCATCAATTATATATCTATTACCTCTAGTAGCCCATACACTATTATTTTTTATATTCGTTCCTAATAATAAACTAACTAAAACCTTCTCTTCAAAGAAAACAGGTCTAACATCTTTAGCTATTTTATCCATTTGATTATTACAATTAGGACATACTTTCTTTTCAATAATTGGAATTAAGCAATTATCACACCAATAAACCATCATTATCTAACTCCCACTTATCTTCGATTGGACAGTAAGCACCATTCTCTTTGTATAAAATTTCTATATCCTTTTTTAATAAGCCAATTTTTCTCATGAATAATTTATTTCTTACTACTAAATTATAAGGAACTAAAAACTTAATATAAATTGGATTTTTTAACTTATCAAAATTATCTGTACTAATATTTTGGATTAAATCTTTAGATTTTTTATTTCTCATTTCAAACAAATATTCTTGTTTATCACTATTAACTATATTTAATTCTTTTTCATTAAAACAAAAATTATTATTACAATGAAAGCATATATCTTCTTTAGATCTTATAGGTTGCTTACCACTAGTAGGTCGATCTCCAACTAATAACCATCTTAGCTCTCGATAACACTGATTATCAATCACATACGAGAAGATATCATACATCGAATCTCCACCCTGCCGATTAACACTCTCAATCCAATTAACAAATAACCTAACTGTCGAAAGCGAAAGATAATGATCGCGTAAACAAGACGCAGCCTCATTCCAAAACTTACTCTTCTTCTCTATCTCTTTAATCGGCTCTGATTTACATAATTCTTTAATGGAATAATTATTATCCTCCAAATTACTTATCAACTGTGCATCTAAAAATTGATAGATTAAATCAATAATATCATTAGAAAGCTCTTTTCCTCGCATAGTAGGCACTAACTTCTCAGAATCAATAAGCTCCAATCTAACTAAATCACGCTGATACTTACTTACACTTGATTTTACTAACTTATCCTTAAATTCATCTTCAGCTTGCATTAAATATAGCAAAGCCAACAATTGATTAATTCGCAAATCAACTAACAAAGGATTATTAACTCTATTATACTCCACATCTTGCATAACATAAAAACTCTTCTGTTGCTCATTAGATTTAATGATCTCTTCACCATCATTGCTAGAATAATCGATATTCTTATCAACTAATAGTGAAGAAATATCATACTGCCTTCTCTCTTCCGCAAGATTATAATGATTAATATACTCACTTACCATCTCATAGGATACATAGCCATACTCTAAACCAAACTCAATTAGATCTTCCTCACTTTGAAGCGAATAGAGTTTATCATTCTTACTCACCTGTAACCGTTCACCATTACCCTGTCCTTCCAAAAAGTCCAAAAAATCTGGATTAACCGCTTCTAACAACTCCTTAACCTTAATCTCTTTTAAAACAAAATAATTATCTTTAATTAACTCTCTAGCTTCCACTAAAGAATCTTTATAAATAATAACACTTGTGAATAATTGCTCAAAATACTCTCTACAGATAAACTGATCAACAGTTATGGGTAATAGCTGTGGATAATTTCTAAGTTGATCAATGACCTCATCCTCATCTAATCTTAATCCTAACTCTGCTAAAATTTTTTGTTGAGCATTAGTAGCAGATATTATACCATTACTCCTGGCAATATCATTATAAAGTTCATTAATTATAACCTTGATCTGTGACTTACTCACATCTATCACCTCTAATCATCGTAAATAATCTCTATATTCTTATCATCTAATATCTGAATGGCTTCAAAATGATCAACTACCTCTTCCTCATCATAATCTAACTCTAATAGCTGCTTAAACTCCACATAGCCATTCTTCAGCCCATACTCCACAGCAGAATCAAAACTATCTATCCCATCACTCTCATCACCAAAGATAATATTCATAATCTTATTTACCGCTTCCTTCTGCTCATCCATCTCAAAATCCTCCTCAAGAATTGGACTATAGTTTTGCTCATACTCTTCTCTACTGTGAACTTTAACTATACCCTGACCATAATATTCAAAATATATTAAATCACCGACTTCAATCTCACAATCGCTAATTAACCTCTGCAACCCATATATTTGCTTACTAGCCTGTCCCAGAGATAAACTAAAGACCATTCCTTGATTATTAACTGCTAAAACTTGTTTCTCTAACAGATCACTATTAATAATCCGTTGTGGAATACTAAGTCGTCCTTCATGATAATAATTCTTACTAAATTTATGTAGACTAATTAATCTATCTTGATGACCTAAACAACTACCTAGCATATAATCATTGATTCTATCCTCTTCACTAGCTCGTATGCGCCACGAACTAATTCTATATTTAGCTGATAACTTTTCATCCTCTTGCCACTCCTTAAGTGCAAAAACACCACGCGAATAATTAAAAACTCGCTTATTATCTATTAGAAAATGATATACCGTCTTCTCTCCTACATCTTTATACTCAAGAACCTTTTGAATAATCTCCTCATAATGCATTGGCTGCTTTGCTTCCTTTAAAATACGATAATTAAGATCCCTAACATAAATATCTTCCTGACAGCCCCAACTAGCTAAACCATAAGTTCCAGAATCAACTCTTACAAAATCCTCGTAACTATTTAATTTAGAATGTACATTATGATCTGATGAATAGTCAAAATAATTACAGTATATCTCAGCTAATTTCTTATAATGAGTTGGCTCTCCTAAAGAACCTAAAATCAACTTTAACTTATCCGTAATATAAATTCTATCATCATTCAGCATTACATAACTACTAATCTTAAACTTATCTACAGCCCCATTAATATACTCCTCTAAGAAATCTCGACTTTTAATCTTAAACTTAGCAAAAAATTCAACTAATCTATCAAATTCAACCAAACCATCCTCATTACCTAACTCATCCTTAGCCCGCTGCCAAAGATGCTCAAAATAACTCATCTCTAATAACAGAACATAGTCATCATTAATTATTGAAACCTTATTTTGTTCTAAATTACTACCATACTGATTATAAAGACTGAATAATAGTTCTAAATTCACATCAGCAAAATATCTTTTAATTAATGGATGTTTTACTAAAGTATCTAAACTTAAAACTCTATTATCTCTAAATATCTGTTCAAAAAGTCTAATGTATCTAATATAATTCTTCTTATAACTAGAATGAGATAGTTTTCTTTTAATCGCCTTTTCGAGTTGTCGAATCCTTTCTCTACTAACTTCAAATCTAGCTCCTATCTCTTTTAAAGTTTCTGAATTGTTAGCAAAATCTAAAATTCTATTACGAAGAATATATCTATCCCGATCATCAAACCTTTCTAAAATTCTATTAAAGTCTTCACTAAAACTTCTACTAAATTTCTCATAATTACCTCTAGGCATATCTTTAGCAATCCACATCTGATAATCGATCTGTAAAAAATTATCACTTTCATCTAAAATCTCTCTTATATCCTGTAATTTTAAATTTTGATTATAAAATATAGTCAGATACTCTCTTATCTTCTCAATTCTTATTGGTTTACGATTACTCTTGAAAATTAAAGATAATAGATCACTTAAACTATAATCAAAAATTAAGTCTTTAAGATATTGAATTAAGATCATCATCTTATATAACATATCTTCCAAGCCAACCTCTTCTGCTATATACAAACTGTTATCATCATAATATATATTTTTAACACTTAGTAACTGATAAAGTAATTCTTCATCTTCAAATGCAATATCCAACTCATTATTTATCTGTTCTATGCTCTTAGGTTGAGATAATAACTTCTTAATATCAATCAGCTCTTTAGATTCTGACTGATCATCCATTAATAAAGATCTAGAAAATAGATACTCACAACCCTGTTTATTAATCTCTTGTCTGTATAATTCCTGCAAATCATCTATTAATCTTCGCTTATCCGTAACAAACTCTAAGTACTTTCCATTCTTTAACAACCTAAAATGCTTAGAATTATTAAACAACTCAAATAGATTCTGCTTATTAATTGCTTTACTATTTAAAATTTTTCTAAGCCTAATCTCTACTGTTCTAAATCTAACTACATCCTCAGCTTCAAATAATCTTTTAACTATCTCATCATAAATCCATAATTTCAAAGCAAACCTTCTACTAGTTAACTGATAAAATAAAGGGTGATCTTCTAAAATTCCAATCAATCTATCTTCACTACAATCCAATTTAACTAAATAATCAGTCTCAAATAGGTAATCATTAATCCGTACCGCCTGTTTTTGAGTTTGATAATAGTTTTCAAAAGCAATCACTACTTCTGTTATTAATTCCTTATCAACTCCAAAACGATTATCTACTTCAATCAAATTATCAAAAAAGTTATTATTCTCCAGGTTATTACTAATTACTTCTCGATCTATATTAAATACAGGAAAATTATCTTCAATTATTTTCTCTAGCTTATTAACTAATTTACTACAGTTACCTTTAATAGGATGATCAATTGTATCTAAAAAATATTGCCTAAGCTTTTCTACAGTAATAAACTGTTTATTATTAATCTGAAATAAATCTTGATTATTAATTAATTCTTCTTTAATTCTATCCTGACTTAAATTCTTCCCCTGATGAGATAAAATTTTCAACTGCAAATTACTAACTGATAATAGATTAACTTCATTTTTTTGTAATTCGCTATTAATAACCAATTCTATAGAATCAGACATATTTTTCTCCCTTTATAAATTAATCTTAATTCACAATTTATCATAATCTTATTTATAAAATACAAAATATACATCAAAGTGCTTTATAGTATAATTTATACAGATAACATAATATTTCCTGTCTATATAGATATTTTTCTAAAAAATAAAAAACTCCTAGGAATTTTCCTAGGAGTTTTACATTATCTTAATTTTAATTTTTCTTTCTTAACATAAAAATGGCACGGGTGGCAGGACTTGAACCCGCAACACCTGGATTTGGAGTCCAGTGCTCTAGCCAATTGAGCTACACCCGTACAGCAATTTATTTATTTAATTGTCGAACAACTTCAACAACGATTAAAATTATAACATATAACCACAAAAAATACAAGAATAATCTATAATAATTTTGGTGGAGGTGGGCGGATTCGAACCGCCGTCCTTAAGTGTTTCCACTCAGGCTTCTACGAACATAGTCTGTGGTTTAATTTCGCCCTTTAAGCTCCCACAGACAAGAACTTAAAGGGCTAGCTTGTTAGGTGTCCTGCTTTCCTACAAGCTTCAGAAAGCAGTAAGCCTGCTGATTATGACACTTGACCGCCTTCACAGGCAAAAGACGGTCAAGCGAGCTAACTGCTTACGCAGCAGCTAATGCGTAATCATTATCGTTTGCAGATAATTTTAAGTTCCAGTGTTTTACGAGTGAAAGGAGTCCTCGGCTCGCTGACCTGGTGTCAACACTTAAGTCGAGTCCCATATACACCCCCACAAACTTAATATTTATTTAATTGTTGTTCTTTAAAGGCACGCTCAATATCTCGTTGAGCAGTACGTTCTTTAATATCTTGACGTTTATCATGAATATTCTTACCCTTACCTAGCGCTAACTCTACTTTAACTAAACCACGTTTAAAGTAAACTTTAAGTGGAACTAAAGTATAACCACTCTCTCGAGTCTTACCAATTAAGCTCTTAATCTCATGTTTATGCAACAACAACTTCCTAACTCGCTCTGGCTCATGATTGTAACGATTACCATGCTTATAAGGGGCTATATGAAGATGATAAAGAAAAACTTCACCATCTTCTACGAGAGCAAAACTATCTTTTAAATTCACTCGTCCTTGGCGAATAGACTTTACTTCTGTACCCTCAAGCACGATACCTGCTTCATAAGTCTCTTCAATATTATATTCATGTCTCGCCTTCCGATTCTTAGCCATTACTTTAATCTCTTCTTTACTCATCGTCTATTCACCTCATTATCAAAAGCGCATTTTTAATTATAACATCTATATTTTCGCTGTCAAGGATAAAATCATTTTTTCTGTTAATCAACTAATAATAAATCGATCTGTTTATCAGCTAAATTAACTCGATCCACCTTCACTTTTACTTGATCACCTAAACGATAGATATTATTAGTTCTCTCACCAATATAAGCCTGCTTATCTTCGTGGTAGATATAATAATCATCAGTTAAATTACTAACATGAACTAAACCTTCGATTAAGTTAGGCAGTTCCACAAAGAACCCAAAGGACATCATTCCACTAATAATTCCTTCGTAGACCTCTCCTTCTCTGCCTTCCATAAATTCAACCTTCTTTAGATCCTTAGACTCATATTCAGCATCCTCAGCCTTCCGCTCTCTAATCGAAGAATGGTCAGTCAATTCGGGTAATTTTTCTTCTAGGTTCTGACGGCGATTAGATTCTAAGACCCCATGATTAATTACTTCTTTTAGAATGCGATGGATCATCAAATCCGGATAACGTCTAATTGGTGATGTAAAATGCGTATAATACTCACTAGCTAACCCAAAGTGACCAATATTCTCTGTAGCATAGTGAGCCTGTTTCATCGACCGTAGTAAGACAGTATTAATAATCCGCTCTTCTGGCTGATTACCCACTTTCTCTAGTATCTCTTGGAGTGACTTCGGATGAATCTGATTACTAACTCCTTTAATATGATAACCAAAATTATGAATAAACTCATTTAAACTCTCTAAATCAGTCTGGTCTGGAGTCTCATGAACACGATAGATAAAAGGTACTTCACGCCAGTACATCTCTTCGGCTACTACTTCATTAGCAGCGATCATAAATTCCTCAATTAACTTCTCAGCAATACTACGTTCTACTCTAACTATATCTACCGGCCGTCCATCATCATCTAAGATAATCTCTGATTCAGGAAAATCAAAGTCTAAGCTTCCATCATTAAATCTCTTATCGCGCAATTTACGACATAAATCCTCCATTAGACGTAGCTGGTCAATAAAGTCATCATACTCAGCAATCAAATCTTCATCCTGATCGACTAACATCTTCTTCACTTGATTATAAGTTAAACGATGATCAACCTCAATTACACTTTCGGCGAACTCATGCTCAACTAACTCACCGGTAGTTAAGTCATAAGTCATTAATACGGTCATAGCTAATCGATCTTCATTAGAACGTAAGCTACACAGATTATTCGATAACTTCTCGGGTAACATTGGAATAACCCGATCAACTAAGTAGATACTAGTTGCTCTCTCGCGTGCTTCCATATCTAAAATCGAATCTTCACGCACGTAGTAGGCTACATCAGCAATATGAACCCCTAAACGCACTTTATTATCATCTAACTCTTCAATCGATACTGCATCATCAAAATCTTTAGCATCTTCGCCATCGATCGTAACCATCTTTAAGTCTCGTAAATTTCTCCGCCGCTTTAGCTCACTATCTGGAATCCGTTCCGGTATCTTAGCAACATGCTCTTTAACTTCATCAGGAAACTCCTTTGGCAGATCAAACTTACGTATAATTGCTTCAATATCTACGCCTGGTTCACCGCGATCACCAAGAATCTCGATAATCTTACCTTCGGGATTTCTTCTCTCTTCTGGCCAACGAGTAATCTCAACTACTACTTTCTGTCCCTGCTTAGCTCCGTTAACTTCACGTTTAGGTACAAAGATATCATAATAGATATGTGAATCATCCGGCACGATAAAACCGAAATTCTGACTAGCTTCAAAATCGCCCACGATCGTCTTATTAGCTCGCTCTAAAATCCTAATTACTTCTCCGGATAACTTCTTACCACTCTGCTGACCTTTAATCCGCACAATAATTCGGTCATTATGCATTGCTCCGTTAATATCAGCGGCACTAATATAGACATCATCCTTTTCGATATCATCAGGCAGTAAAAAGCCAAATCCTTTACTATGACGCTCCAAACGACCAACAACTAAATTCATTCGTTCTGGAATACCATATCTATCTCGTCTAGTTCTAACTATAGCTCCATCCTCTTCCATGCGATCTAATAGCTCTAAAAATTGGTTCTCCTCATCTTGAGGAATCTCAAAAGCAGATAAAAGCTCCTTAGCTGTTAATGGTTTATAAGCCTTATTCTGCATAAAATCTAAAATCTTCTGTCTTGCACTCATCTCTCTCACTCCTTATTTAGCTTAAACTAGTTGCTTATTATTAGAATATCAAATCAGCAATTAATTATACTATTAATTACAGTTATAAACTCAATTTGCTTGCCTATAAATTGATCTTCTACTGGTAACAATTTCTAGGCTCTAGTAATAATCTCCTTGTTAAAAATAAAAAAACCTCTTAATTGGTCACAACAAACCAACTAAGAGGTTTTATAAGCTAATCACTCTATCTAAATTATTAATTTAGCCAAATAGTGGAGCAAAGACTAAAGAAACAATTGTCATTAACTTAATTAAGATATTCAAAGCAGGTCCGGAAGTATCTTTAAATGGATCTCCTACTGTATCACCAACAACAGTAGCATCATGAGTATCTGAACCTTTACCACCAAAGTTACCTGCTTCTACATACTTCTTAGCATTGTCCCAAGCTCCACCAGAGTTAGCCATCATAATCGCCATTAATACTCCAGCAGATAGCGCTCCAGCTAATAATCCACCTAAAGCCTGTGCACTCCATAATCCAACTACCACAGGAGTTACTACAGCTAAAGTACCAGGTAAGATCATCTCTCTTAGAGCTGCAGCTGTACTAATATCTACACACTTAGCATACTCTGGTCGACTTTCAC
>JBNJEL010000057.1:0-12247 GCA_051745835.1 Bacillota bacterium | reverse complement strand
TATATTAGACTAACTTACCACTAATCACCTAGCAATAAAAAAAGCCCATCACCAATTAAGATGATGGGAAAAATACTTTATTTTAACTTAGCTCCCAGATTTGATTCTAACTCTTGTAATGCCCAATTATGTGCTTGATCGTCGAAAGAACTAACTGCCTTCTCAATTACCTGCACCTGATACACTAGACTCCGCGCATCAGCTGCAGTATATAAGATGCAGATATTAGTACAAACTCCAGTTAATATTAGCTCCTCTACTCCCAACTCCCGAAGTATAATATCAAGATCAGTACCACAGAAAGCACTATAGCGTCGTTTGTAAACAATGTAGTCTTCGGGCTGCGGAGTTAATCGAGATATAACTTCAGCTCCTTTAGTTCCCGCTACACAGTGTGAAGGAAACATATTAAATTCATCGTCATTGTGCTCGTGATTATCACAAATATAGATAATTGGCAGATCTTTCTTTTGTGCAGCTTTAATTTCTTGCTCTACATTCTCTATTACTTCTGCTGCTGAACTGCCAATGTATAAACTCCCCTCCTCCTGCAGAAAATCATTGAGCATATCTACTACCAATAAAACCTGTTGTGCCATCTTATATTCCTCCTCACTTAAATCATTACTGTCTTAATCTATGACTCATTAAAGAGATTTAAATCTTTTCCATTTAGCTCTTCTACCAAATCAAAATCAGTTAAATTTAACTTAACCGGCGTAATTGAGATCTGATTCTGTTTAACAGCTACTACATCAGCCTGCTGATCATTATCATCCTCTACTACATCTCCTGCTAACCAATAATAGGTATCGCCGCGCGGATCAGTCCGTTCATCAAGAGTATTGATATAACTGCGATTACCTAAATTAGTAAACTTTACTCCCGCTAAATTATCCTTACCACAAGCAGGTAAGTTAATATTAAACAGCACCTCTGGATCTAATTCTTTTAATTCTAAATCAGCTATAAACTCTCTAATAAATTCTGCACCATATACAAAGTCACAATCCTCATAACTAGCTAACGAAACTGCTATTGCTGGTACACCAAATAATAATCCCTCAAAAGCCGCTGCTACCGTACCAGAATATAATACATCACAGCCTAAATTAGGGCCACGATTAATCCCCGAGATTACAACATCAGGCTTTTCCTCTAGAATAGATTCGATAGCAATCTTAACACAATCAGCTGGCGTACCATCAACTGCTAAAGATCGTGCATTAATATCTGAATAATTCATCTCCTTTACCCGCAACGGACGATGTAGAGTAATTGCGTGTCCAGTAGCACTACGCTCTCTATCAGGCGCTACAACTACAACCTCATGTCGATCATCACGTTCTATTGCTTTAACTAATTGTTGAATTCCTTCAGCATAAATCCCATCATCATTAGTAACTAAAATCTTCATTCCTCATCCCCCTTTAAAAATTAACAACTTACTACTTTAAATCAAGTATCAAGTAGTGTAAGTCACTTTATTTAATTTAATCAGCTTTCTAAAAGCAAATTACAAATTGACAAGCAGTAGCAGATAAGTTATAATTTCTATTGTGCTTGTGACGGAGCGTGGCGCAGTTTGGCTAGCGCACCTGGTTTGGGACCAGGGGGTCGAAGGTTCAAATCCTTTCGCTCCGACCATTTGTGGACCCATAGCTCAGTTGGTCAGAGCAATCGGCTCATAACCGATTAGTCTTAGGTTCGAATCCTAATGGGTCCACCATTTTTTTATTTTAATAGACTATTTCTTTACTCTGCCAAATTAGATAGATAATCGTAACAATTATTAAATTCCAAGTAATATGAGCTAATACTGCAGTATATAAAGACTGACTTAACTCATAGAGCATAATCAATCCTAATCCCCCAACAAATGTAGCTAAAAAAGTCCATAAATTAAAATGAAAGAGAGCAAAAATCCCCGCAGTTAAGAAACTACCACTTAACAATCCTAACCTTGCTTTAAAATATTGATAGAGTAGACCGCGAAAAAATATCTCTTCAGTCACCGGAGCAACAATTACAATTAATAAACTATAACCTAAAAAAATCAACTGACTCTGTGTACTCATCAATCGGTCAATAATCGGCTGAGAAGGTAGAGTAATCTGCCATAACTCCATAATTAACTTCTGAATACCTAAATTTATTAACAGTACCATAGAACAGATGCCTATTCCCCCGCTAATCCCTAAAGTTATTATCCGCTGCCAATTATTTAATCTAAGCCCTATACTCCACAACGATAGTTTATACTTAACTACAATAATATAGACAGAACTAACAAACATAGTCATAAACTGTACTAAATTAATAATTAGTGGTCGATACTGTTTAACTAACGGCAGCATCTCCAATAATTCCACCGGTAATTTTGTTAAAAGATGATTGGTTACCGCAGTTATAATTACAGTAATGATGATAATTAATCCAAGATCCCTACCATCCCAGAATAACTTACTACCCTTAAATTGTTCTTTAAACAATCGCTTAACCCCTTTCTACAAAAGTAAAAAGATATATCTATATTTGATAAATCAAATATAGATATATCTCAATAACAATCTACTACTTTGCTTAATTAGCCTTAACTTGAAATTCTTTTTCTACTACTTCACCGTGCTGACCAAAAGGGCCTAAATCTTTATCCCCCATTAAGACCTTAACTCCCGCAGCATTACCAATCAACAATTTAGCTTGTTGATCTGCCTGCCAACTCTCTTCAGCTCCGGAAGATAGCAGATCCTCTAAAACTACTTTACCATCTATAATTACCTTAATCCAGCTATCTTCAATTGTCTTAACTGTTACTGGAGTCTCTTCTGCCAAAGTCTTAGCCTCAGAACTACTACTCTCCTGAGAAGATCTCTCTAACTGAGATTGACTCGTTTCTTCTTGGGTATTATTACTTTCTTTTTTCTCTACTGAATCATCTCCAATAGTAGTTTGCTTCGATTTAGAATTAGCTGTTGTTGACTCTAATTCATCTACCTGCGCAAACTGATTACTTTTCTGCTCTAACTGCTGTAATTCTTCCTCGTTATCATCAGTCAACACTAACTCTTCAGATTCAGAAGTAGAATTATTAAGCTTATCTGGAACATCATCGACTACTTTTCCTAAGATACCTGAGTTATAGAATAAAAGTCCTACTGCAACTATTACAATCAATCCTGTGCTAACAGCAATCTTAGCTAGATGTTTAGTAACTACACTTAATATATCCTCTACTAAATCATCTTCGCTTTGTTCTTCAGTAACCTCAGCTGTTTCAGCTTCTTTATCATTATCCTGCAAAGCCAATAGTTGATTGAATTCCTGTAAGATCTGCAGCCCATCTAATCCTACATAATCAGCATAGACACGTAAAAATCCCTTTAAGAATACCTTCTGTGCTATTAACTCCATATCGCCTTCTTCAATCGCTTCTAAATAACGCTTTCTAATCTTAGTCTCCTGATGAACTTCTTCTAATGTAATATCCTGTTCTAATCGCGCTTTCTTAATTTTTTGACTGATCTCTTCCATATTAACTGCCTCCCTCCTTACTACTATGAATATAATCTAAATTAGATTCAATAATAGAATTAAACCACCCAAGCCCCAAACATAGTAAGCAAAATAATTAAATTGATCCTTCTCTAATACCTTCAATAAGAACTTAATTGCTAAGTACCCTACTACTGCTGCTGTCAACGTACCTACTAATAATGCTAAATAATTAACAGTAATTGCTCCTGCTTGTATTACATCCACCGTCTCCAGTAAAGTTGCTCCTAATACTGCTGGAATAAAGATCAAAAATGAGAAACGTGCTGCTGCTTTTCTTCTTAAACCGATTAGCAATCCAGCTACAATCGTCATTCCTGACCTAGAAATCCCCGGCGTAATTGCTGCTCCTTGAGCAACCCCAATTATTACTGCCTGCATCAAAGTTAACTGCTTAATCTCCTTAGCAAAATCAATCTCTAAATTCTCAACTAACCATAACAACACTCCTGTAAAGAGTAAAGCAATTCCTACCGCTATGAGCGAACCAAAAAGCCCCTCAAAAGTATCCTTTAGACCAACCCCTATTAAAGCTGTAGGTATAGTAGCTATAATAATCAATAACCGTTCCTGATTATACTGAGCATCAAAACTAAGTAAGTCCTTAATATCAGACCAGTAGAAAATAGTCACCGCTAATAAAGTTCCAAAGTGCAGAAAGATATCGTAAATTAAATGTGGTTCTGTAAAGCCTAATAATTGTTTGAAGATAACTAAATGTCCTGAACTGCTGATTGGTAAGAACTCAGTAATCCCCTGTACCACTCCTAAAATAATACTCTCTATTATAGACACGTCAAACCCACTTCCTTTAATTAACAATTTATTAACTATATCAGATCTTTACCTATGCTACTATATGCTTATTCTATAAGCTGATTAATATTCCCTTTAGAAAATTAGATTATTAATAAAAAAATCTATACCATCAAGTCTATTAGTTCTACTTAATGGTATAGACTTTCATCCCAACTTATCTCGATAATCCTACTTTATCTGATCGACTATACTCAGATAATCTAACAAAGCTAGACCCCGTGGCTGCAATAAGTACTTATCTTGAGCTATCTCATCATAAGGAATACTCTTTCTCCCTCCTTGGTAACGCTGTTCCATATACTCAGCTAATAACTCAAAGGGTAGAAAATAGGTTTCATCTAATGTCTTAAATCTCACCAATAAGAAAGCAACAGCACCACATTGATGCTGCTCTTTTAAGTATTGGTATTGATGCGATTTGATATTTTTAAGATCAAATCTGGTCTCTACTTTTGTCTCCTTAGCATCAAAGACTATCGTTCTACCTTCATAAGTTCCGATATAGTCCACAGTAGATTTCTTCTCATAGAAAGCATTAGTAATCTTGCCAGTCTGTGAATTAAAATTTAAGACCTTAATCGGTATAGGAATCTTTTGGATCTTAGCGATAGACTGGGAGTTATAGTACTGATTAGTCGTCTCTAACTCTGTCTCTAGCTGTCTACCGCGATTAGCATAATTATGATTATACCTGGTCATCAAATCACTCCAAATAGCCTTTAAGCTGTTTAATACGCGTTGGATGCTGCAAGCGATTAAGCGCCTTAAGCTGAATCTGTCTAATCCGCTCTCTTGTCACCCCTAACTCTTCTCCTACTTCCTTAAGTGTCCGAGGACGACTATCCTTTAGCCCAAAACGTAATCTAATGACCTCAGCTTCACGGTCAGATAGTTCAGTTAACAGCTCCTCTAAATCTTCTCTTAATAGCTGTTGGCTTGTCCCTTCTACAGGATCATCAGCACTATTGCTCGGTACTAACTGACCTAACTCTGTATCTTTATCATCACCTACAAACTGATTTAATGAAGCTAAGTTTTGATCAGTGATTACTTGCAAGACTTCTTTGATCTTCTCTAATGAAATATCAGTCTCTTCGGCTATCTCTTCGGCAGTCGGTTCTCTCCCTAATTCAGTCTGCAACTCATCTTTGACCTTAAAGATTTTATTGGTCTTCTGCCAAACATGAACCGGAATTCTAATCGTCTTACCCTGGTTAGCAATTGCTCTAGTAACTCGCTGTTTAATCCACCACGAAGCATAAGTACTGAAGCGATAACCTTTATCCGGATCAAACTTCTCTACAGCGGTAATTAAACCGATATTACCTTCTTGAACTAAATCCTGTAGATCAAGTCCTTTACCTTGATGTTTATTGGCAATACTTACTACTAAACGCAAGTTATGTCTTATCAGTTTATCTTTAGCTTCGAGGTCACCGTTTTGAGCCTTCTTAGCTAAAGCAATCTCTTCTTCCTTACTTAATAATTCATGCGAAATATCCTGGTAATATTGATTAATAGAATTGATCATACTTCCCTCCTGTTTATACATATTGATACATAAATTATGGAATAACTTATCTGCAATCATTATCCCTATCTAATTACACTATCATATTCATTCTCTAAAACAAATTATCTTTCCTGCTTAAATTACAAAACTAAAGAAATTCTTTTAAATTTCTTAAAAATAACAGTAAGCGACTACCATTAATAACTAGCAGCCGCTTACTACTCTTAGTTTGAAATATCAATTCTATCCCGATCTAACATTTGACCATCATTAGTTACAAAATCAATTCTATACGTTCCTTCTGCTCTAAATTGTTCTTTAGCTACCTGAACTAAGTGATAGCCAGCATTCTTACGACGCACCACTACTTTAATTCTCCTCTGCTGTAAATTAATTTCTGTAATATCATATTCTACTGCTCCTACAACTAAATAATCATCAAAATTAATCGCTGACGGCAGATCAAGTGTAAAGTTATCAAGAATTCTCTCTAATCTAAATCTAGTATTGGCTGCAAATAATTTCTCTTCAATCGAACCGCGATAATCTCCCCGACTAGTACGTTCAATACTGCGATACTCTAACTCTCTATTACTCACTCGATCATCAATAGCTTCTCGCCCTCTCCTATAATCTCTATTACGCTCTTCTTGAGTATCACTATAAGGAATAATTAAAACTCGTCCCGGATAGATCAAATCAGGATTACTGATACTATTATAATAGATCAATTCATCTAACGTAGTATTAAATCGCTGAGCTAACTGAAATAGAGTATCATTCGGTTTAACTACATAATCAAAGTAAGAAGCTGGTAGCGGGGGTAAGATAATTGGTAGGTTAATTGTCATCCCCGCTCTAAGGTCATCGGGATCGCTAATATCTGGATTAACGCGCAATAGATTAGCACCTGTAGTATTATACTTTTGAGCAATTAAAAAGATACTCTCCCCTTGCTGCACTACATGTTGAGCTAACTTAATACTAGACCACGGCGGCAGAGGTGCTTCTAATTCATCGATTAAATCAGCTAATAGATTAAGCTGGCGCTGCTGTAGTTGACGCAATCGAGCTGTTAAATCCTCTAAATTACCAGTAGTAACTTCACGGTCTAACTGACGATATAACCTCATTAACATCCTTTCACGAGTTCGAAGCTCACGGGCAATAGTTAATCCATTCATTCTAGCTCCTCCTTAACTTGCTTTAGAGTATACTTATGTAGCCCGCTTTACTTTGTGACCAAAATCTTCTAATTACTAACTGTAGTTTTCGAAGCAAACAATTGGTCTAACTCTTCTTCAGCTACTAACACTTCACGTGCTTTACTGCCGCGGTGTTCGCCAACTATTCCTTCTTCTTCCATCGTATCAATCAACCGTGCTGCTCTGGTATAACCAATCCGCAGCTTACGCTGAAGCAAAGAGATGGAGGCCCGTTCTTTAACTGCTATCTGTACTGCTTTTTCATATAATTCATCCTTATCTTCAGTTTCAATCGTAAGCTCCTGTTGCTTGATCTCAGCTAATTGTTGAGCATACTCCAAATCAGCTTGGTTTTTAACTTCCTCGACTAAGTTCTTAACTTCAGACTCCGAGATAAAAGCTCCCTGAATTCTAATTTCTTGTTGTGAACCTACCGGTGAAAATAACATATCTCCCTGTCCTAATAATTTTTCCGCACCACCTGCATCTAAGATAGTTCGTGAATCAGCCTGCGAGGAAACAGCAAAGGAGATACGGCTAGGTATGTTAGCCTTAATCACACCCGTAATTACATCAACCGAAGGCCGCTGTGTAGCAATAATTAAGTAAATCCCGGCTGCCCTAGCCATCTGAGCTAAGCGACAGATAGCATCTTCGACAGTATCAGCGGCTACCATCATCAGATCGGACAGCTCATCAATGATTACCACAATATACGGCAGTTCTTCTTCTTTACTATTAGCTTGACGATTAAAGCTTGCAATTCCTTTAGCCCCATTTTCAGCAAAGATTTCATACCGCTGTTCCATCTCTTGGACTACCCACTTTAAAGCAGAAGCTGCCTTCTTGGGATCGGTTACTACCGGCGCAATCAAGTGAGGTATCTGATTATAGATATTAAGCTCTACCTTCTTAGGATCGATTAACATAAACTTAATCTGATCAAAAGTCCCGCGGTAGAGTAAACTACTAATAATCGTATTAATACAGACGCTCTTTCCCGAGCCGGTTGCTCCTGCTATTAACAGATGGGGCATAGTAGCTAAATCAGCCACTACCGCTGTACCGGTAATATCCTTCCCTAAAGCAATTCCTAATTTAGAATCGAAGGTCTGAAACTTATCTGTTTCTAAAATCTCTCGCAGATGAACCAGTACCTGCTTTTGATTAGGAACTTCGATTCCAATGGCAGATTTACCAGGAATTGGAGCTTCAATCCTTACATCAGAAGCCGCTAGTGCTAAAGCTATATCATTCGCTAAACTAGAGATTTTACTAACCTTAACTCCCGGTGCTGGCTGCACTTCATAACGAGTTACTGTTGGCCCATAGTTAATCTCCTTTACTTCTGCTTCTACTCCAAAGTTGTTTAATGTGCTCTCTAACAGCTCCCCATCAGCCTCATTTAGCTCAGTACTACTAGTCTTCTCTAGTGAATCTAAGATAGATACAGAAGGTAAAGTAGTATCTTCTGCACTTTTCTCCTGCTTAATCTCTTCTGGTGAACTACTAGCTGCAACAGATGACGAAGAAACCGAGGGATCTGTCAGCTTTTGATCAGCAGCTGCCTTATTATTATCAGCTGAAGACTTTATTTGGTGATAATACTGTTTAAGCTCTTTACTTACTTCTAGCCAACGTTCTTTAAACTGAGAAAAGATAGTAACTAAAAATAAATTAGTAGCCAGTAAGAAACCGACCAGACCGAAAGCACTAAGAATAATATAAGCTCCTATCTGCTCAACAGTAAAGCGTAAAGTGTAAATAATTACTGCACCTACTACTCCACCACCTGCGCCCTGCAGTGCAAATTTAAACTCTCTCCCTGTAGTGGATTGCAAGTGAAGTGCTGCTAATATTACTACCGTTACAATAATTAAGCCGATTAATCGCACAGTTAGCTTAAGTTTCTTAGTTCTAATCAAATTAATTCCCCATAATAAAAAAATTAAGGGTAGTAAGTAAGCGCCCTGTCCGATCATTATAGCACATCCTGCTGTTAAAACTCGTCCTACAACCCCAGCGGTCTCAACGTAGAAATTAACTCCCAATAATAGTGCTAATATAATTAAAAAGATACCTAATAATTCATTATTACGCTCTTGATAAATTTTGTTAAATATTGATTTCAATTCCACCACCTCATCTCACTTTATTCGTCATCAATTTAAGATTGTCCTGCAAATAAAAAAATGCACCCCAATCAAGGGTGCATTCTGCTAATCACTTTATTTAATATCCTCTAAGATAGAGTAACTAATCTTAGTAATCTGATCACCAATATGTTCCACATTTTTTAACACTTCTAAATAGATTACTCCAGCAACTGGCACACAAGAACCACCATTTAAACGTTTTAAATGAGCATCGCGGTAATCTTCTTCTAGGCGATCAACCTCTCCTTCTAATTCTAGAATCTGTTTAGCACTCTGGTGGTTATAATCTGCTAAAGCATCAGTTAACGTGTTTAACATCTTCTCTAATTTACCAAAAACTTTATCAATCTCACTAATTGCCTGATCTGTAAACTTTAAATTTTCTTCTATCTTATACTCAGTTAAGCTAGCGATATTCTCAGCATTATCACCAATACTCTCTACCGCATCAACTATCTTTAGTAAACAGTTAATCCGCTCCTTGTCATCAGTTGATAGCGCTTGTTGATCGGAAATCTTAGCTAAATAAGCAACTATTTCACACTCTAAGCGATCAATGATCTCTTCTTGTTCTTTAATCTCTGCAATAAGTTCTTCATCTTCATTAACCAATCCCTGCTGTGCTTTAATTACTGATTGGTGAGATAACTCAGTCATATGAATTATCTCTTTGTGAGTCTGATCAAGTGCTACTCCTGGCGTCTGTAACATCCGTTCATCAATGTACTTAAGACCTTGTTCAGGCTCTTCTGTCTGTTCTGGTACTAATTTGGTAACTATCTGTACCATAAAACCAACAAACGGTAGCCAAACTAAAGCATTAATTACATTAAAGACCGAATGTGTATTTGCCAACATCCGCTCAGCACTAATATCCTGTCCAAAGTAATGCGAGAAACTAATAAAGAATTTCTCTAATAGAGCTGGTAAGTTAGGTATTGAGTATAAAGCTAAAATAAAGACCACTGAACCGATCACATTAAAGATCATATGAGCAATTGCTGACCGTTTAGCGGTCGTATTCGTACCGATACTTGATAATAAAGCAGTTACTGTAGTTCCAATATTATCCCCCAATAGAATCGGCACAGCAGCTTGATAATTAATAGCTCCAACTGAAACTAGCCCAATCAAAATTCCCATACTGGCACTACTACTTTGGACAATTACCGTAATTGCTGCTCCTAATAAGACACCTAAAATAGGCGTTTTACCAAACTGCTCCATAGCAGTAATAAAGACCGGCGAATCACGTAGCGGCGCCATAGTCTCTTTCATTGTGCTCAAACCTAAAAATAGAATACCGAAACCTAAAAAGACCTGTCCTACATACTTAGTTTTCTTTTTACTACCAAATAGATATAATGCTGCACCTAAAGCAATCGCATGAAATGAGTAATTAGTTAACTTAAAAGCAATCAACTGTGCTGTAATTGTGGTTCCAATATTAGCCCCCATAATCACGCCAATAGACTGCTTTAAAGTCATTAAGCCGGCATTAACAAAACCGACTACCATTACAGTAGTCGCACTACTACTTTGAATGATGGCTGTTACTCCTGTTCCCACTAATAATCCTGCAATCCGATTAGTAGTTAACAGCCCCAATAATTTACGCAGTTTCTTGCCAGCTGTCTTCTGTAAGCCATCTGCCATCTGTTTCATACCATAAATAAAAAGTCCCAAACCGCCTAACAGATTAAATAACATTCCTAACGACAAATTCTTCTCCCCCTCTACATAATTTTTACCCAAAATAATTATAACATATCCTAGCTCTAAACGCCAATCTACAGATAATAAAGAACCACAGAGCTAAATTACTCTGTGGCTTGAGGAGTAAATTTAATCTTAGTACCCGGTTGATAATCCTGATTAAGATAGTCTTGAGGATTAGAACTAATTATCTGTACTATCTCACCGGTATCAATAGCGGTCTGATTAATTAACATCTTAACTCCAGCTACATTTAACTCCACTAACTCTTCTTGTTCTTGTTCTTCCGTAAAGATATCTTCTTGGGGAATAATGGTGTAATACATCTTTAACTCACCTCTTTTTAGTTAAGCACTTCTTCAATTGTGGAGGCAGAATCAATTCTTGCTTGCAACTCTTCTACGGCACGATTAAGACCGCCTACTTCATCAATAATCTGTTCTTTTACTGCTTCCTGTCCAATTAAAACTGTTCCTACATCACGCACTAACTCACCTGTCTGAAACATTAACTCTCTAAAGCGCTGTTCTGTAATATTCGAATGATTGCTGACAAAGTCAATAACTCGATCCTGCATCTTATCCAAGTAATCATAAGTCTGAGGAACTCCAATGACCATCCCGGTTAGTCGAATGGGATGAATTGTCATCGTAGCGGTCTCTGCAATAAAGGCTTTATCCGTAGCTACCGCAATTGGAACGCCAATACTATGTCCACCGCCTAAGACTAATGAGACTGTCGGTTTAGAGAGGCTACTTAGCATCTCTGAAATAGCTAAACCTGCCTCGATATCTCCACCTACAGTATTTAAGATCATAATAACTCCTTTGACCTTAGGATTCTGCTCGACAGCTACTAACTGTGGAATTAAGTGTTCATACTTAGTAGTCTTATTTTTTGCTGGCAAACTCTTATGTCCTTCAATCTGTCCTACAATACTAATACAATGAATCTCTTGGTCAGTATTCTGCGGTACTTTAGTCTGTCCTAACTGTTTTAGTGTCTCTAACGGATTATTCTGTTGTTGCTTATCTTCAGCCAACTAATTTCCCCCCCGAATAAATAATTTATTCTTAGTATGATAGATTTCAACAATTTATATACATCAAACTAAAAAAAGCAACCATCACAGGTTGCTTAGGTTAATAGAGTCGGAAGTTTACGAATATCATCTAAATAAGTTAGCTTAATTGTAAAATGAAGTTGAACTAAATAAAGATTCCATAGTGGACCAAACTGTAATATAATTAAATCACCAGAAAATAATCAATTACAGGAGGGTG
>JBNJEL010000056.1:0-12737 GCA_051745835.1 Bacillota bacterium | reverse complement strand
CGGTTAAATTAAGAATTAATTAGGTAAGGAGGAGTAGAGATGAGATTAAAGCAAATGGTGATTATATTATTAGTGGTTAGTTTATTAAGTGGTTGTGCAGCTAAGCAGGAGGCACCCGGCTCTAAAGATAGACCACAAGAAGAGGTTCCCCGTACTGATGAATATAATGATCAATATGAGCCCGATGATAAATTAAGACAGAAGCAGGAGGATAATATTGAAAAGCAAGAGGAGCTGTAATTAAATTAGCTAAAAGATAGTAAATATAACTTAGATTAAACTAATATTTGTTACTAGTGAAAAAAGATGATATTATTTAAATGAGGTGGAGTAATGGATAATATAAAATTTGTAATTATAACTGGAATGTCAGGTGCCGGTAAGACGGAAGCGATTAGAATTTTTGAAGATTTAGGTTTCTTCTGTGTGGATAATTTACCACCAGCTTTGATTTCTAAATTTGCTGAATTATGTTTGCAATCAGAGGGCAAAATTAATAAAGTAGCTTTAGTGATTGATATTAGAGGAGGCGACTTCTTTGATAATCTATTAGAGGAATTAGATTTATTAGACGAACAGCAGTTAATTAATCACGAGATTCTTTTCTTAGAAGCAGAGGATAATACTCTAATTCAGCGGTATAAAGAGACTAGACGACGTCATCCGCTTGCTGAAGAAGGGCGTATTTTAGATGCGATTGATTTAGAACGTAAGAAGTTACGTTCGCTGCGAGCACAGGCTGATAAAGTAATTGATACTTCACAGTTATCAATTAAGGAATTACAAGAGGAGTTAAGGAGTAATTATAATCAGTTGGATTTAGAAGAGAATATTAATATTTCTTTAATCTCTTTTGGTTTTAAGTATGGGATGCCATTAGATGCTGATTTAATGTTTGATGTTCGTTTCTTACCTAATCCTTATTATGTAAATTATTTACGAGATTTAACAGGAAATGATAACCAAGTTCAAGAATATGTATTAAAGTGGTCAGTAGCTGAGAAGTTTCGTGATAAGTTCTTTGATTTGATAGAATTTTTAATTCCTCAATATATTAGTGAAGGTAAGACGCATTTGACAATAGCTATTGGCTGCACGGGTGGCAGACATAGGTCAGTTACATTCGTTAATAAGCTGTCTGATTTTTTATTAACGCAAGATTATTATGTTAATATAGAACACCGCGATATTGAAAAGGATTAATCATAGGAGTTGAAATAATGAAAGTCTTTAAATGGCTCTATCCGGGATTGAAGATTAAACGGTGGTTAATTCTAGCAATAATTGGGATATTATTGATCAGTGTAGGGTTAACTATTGCGTTAGGTTTTGGTTTTTTGGGAGTGATTGAAGGACAGCTAGTAACTTTAGTTCATAATCTAGTAGGACGGTTCTCTTATCAGTTAAATATTATCATTGGTGTAGTGATTATCATTATTGGTATCTTTTCAGTAGTTTATGGTATGGGGAAGATGATTAATTCAATTATCGAGGCATTATTACCAGGAAATGATGAGCAGTTAGTCGAATTAATCTATCAACAGCGTCATTTAAAGCGCGGTCCTAAGATTGTAGTAATTGGCGGCGGTACAGGACTGCCAACGATGTTAAGAGGAATGAAGGAATTTACCAGTAATCTTACTGCGGTAGTGACAGTAGCTGATGATGGAGGTAGCTCTGGAGTCTTGCGTGATGAGATGAATATCTTACCACCGGGAGATATTCGTAACTGTCTAGTAGCTTTAGCTGATACTGAGGAGTTAATGGAACAACTATTTCAATATAGATTTAAGTTAGGAACTGAGTTAGCAGGGCATAGCTTTGGTAACTTATTTATAGCTACGATGTCGAAAGTGTTAGGTGATTTTGAGAAGGCAGTACAGGAGTCAAGTAAGATTTTAGCTATTCGTGGTAGAGTTTTGCCTTCGACACTAGAAGATGTTACCTTAGTAGCACAGATGGAGGACGGGACAGTAATTAAAGGCGAATCCAATATTTCTAAGTCAGATAAGAAGATTGACCAGGTGCATCTAGAGCCTGATAATTGTAATTCATTGACTGAGGTAGTCGAAGAAATTAAGAGTGCAGATGCAGTAGTTTTAGGGCCAGGCAGTTTATATACCAGTATTATTCCTAATCTATTAGTTCCTGAAGTGACAGAGGCGATTAAGGATAGTGATGCCCTAAAGATTTATAACTGCAATATTATGACGCAGCCAGGTGAGACTACCGATTATACCGTTACCGATCATGTAGAAGCGCTCTATGACCACGCTGGTTCCGAAATAGCAGATTATGTACTGGTGAATAATGAATCAATTCCTCAAGATTTATTAGCTAAATATAAAAAAGAGGGTTCTCAACCGGTAGAGATAGATAAGGAACGTTTAAAGGAGTTAGATATTAATCTTGTTGAATCTCCGTTATTGAATCAAGAGGATTTAGTTAGACATGATGCAGATAAATTAGCCGAAGTAATTATTAAGTTAATCATTAAATTAAATAGTCAGCTTGAACGTAGTTCACTAATTGAACTATATTTACGAAATAAATCAAACCAAGGTAAAGAATAGGTGATAGCAGATGTCCTTTAGCGAAGAGGTTAAAAATGAAGTAGCAAGAATTGATATTGAGTGTGAATGTTGTGGTTGGTCAGAATTAGCAGCGTTGGTTAAGTCGAATGGTTCATTGAAGATAGTAAGTCAGCAATTAGCATTAGAGATTTCTTCACAGCAGGCAGCAGTAGCACGGCGAATCTATAAGTTGCTTAAGGAACGATTTAATCTTTTAACTAAGATTATAGTTCGTCGTAATATGTATCTGGATAAAGATAATTACTATATTATTAAGCTACCACCACAGCAGGGAGTTAAGGATTTGTTGCTTAACTGTGGTCTAATTCAGGATAATTACCGTTTGAATTATAGTATTAAGGAAGGTTTAGTGCAAAATCAATGTTGTCAGCGGGCTTATCTACGAGGCTGTTTTTTAGGAGGGGGTTCGATTAATGATCCGGAGTCTAGTTATCATTTAGAGATTAGAGTTTATAACTATAATTATGCTCAACAGTTAGTTGAATTGGCAGCTGCTAATTTTGGTTTAGGCTTTAAGTTAAGACCGCGCAATGATGATTATTTGCTTTATCTAAAGAACTCTGAAGAGATTGTTAAGTTGTTAAATGTTATTGGTGCTCACTCAGCACTATTAGATTATGAGAATATAAAAGTATTAAAGGAGGTTAGAAATCAGGTTAATCGAATTGTTAATTGTGAAACAGCTAATTTAAATAAGACTATTGCTGCCGCACGAAAACAGATTGAGAATATTAAGTTAATTGAGCAGTTTAAAGGTTGGGATGCACTATCTTCTGGTTTACAAGAGATTGCTAAGTTAAGGTTGAATAATCCTTATGCAAGTTTTAAGGAATTAGGAGAATTATTAGATCCTAATTTAAGTAAGTCAGGAGTCAATCATCGTTTAAGAAGGATTAATCAGTTAGCTGATAAGATAAAAGAGGAACGAAAAGTTGAATAATTAGTTCAGATAAAAGGCGAAATTTATCTTTTAAAGTCAGAATATTATTGCAAAACTGAAATTTATGTAAGAATATTCATATAAAAAGAGGAATTAACTTAATTTTATCTAATTATTTAACTAATTGAGATAATTTTAGAAATGAGGAGGGGGCAGATAATGTTTAATTTTAAAAAGATAAGTCATAAGTTCATCATTCCTACTGTAGCTATTTTATTGATCTGTTTTTCACTCTTTACCATTTATATCGTAACAGATTTTAGAAGTAAAGAAGAAACTGAATTAGATTCAGATATGGAACAATCACTTGAGTTGTTGGTGATGACCAGCGAAGCTCCTTTGTGGAATTTTGATAAACAGAGTTTGAAGACTAATGCGGAATCATTCTTTAATAAGAAAGAGATAGTTAAGATAGCGGTTAAAGATAATAATGGCGAAAACTTTATTGAACCTCTGCAGCGTGAAGCTAAAGGCGAAGTTATGACTAAAAAACAGGAGGTAATGCGTGAGGGAGAACAGTTAGGTACGGTTAAGATTCAGTATACTGAGCATTATGTGAATCAGAAATTAAGTGCTATTAGAAATAATTTGATTCTTTTATCGGTTTTAATCTTAGGTCTAATAACAGCTCTAATTGTCTATATCTCTAATAGGATTTCCCAGCCAATTAAGCAGTCGACAGAGTTTGCTCATCAGATTGCAGCCGAAAATTTACAACTAGAGAAGTTAGATATAGATACTGATGATGAGATCGGTAGATTGGTAGATGCTCTTAATAAGATGCATGATACCTTAAAAAATATGGTAGAAAGAATTATGGAATCAGTAGAAGATTTATCAGCTTATAGTCAAGAATTATCTGCTTCAGCCGAAGAGGGTAGTGCCAGTATTACAACTGTAACTGATAATCTATCAGAGATTACTTCTGGACTACAAGAGATTTCTAGTAGTGCTGAGGAAGTAACTAGTTATGCACAGGAAGCTAACTCTCAAGCTCAGGTTGGTAGCGACAATATTGATAAGACAATGGCGAGTATTGAGGAGATTAATTCTGCTACTACAAATACAGTGGAGGTGATTAATCAGTTAGATAGCAAATCACAGGAGATTGAAAAGATAGTAGATATGATTACTGAAATTGCAGAGCAGACGAATATGTTAGCTTTAAATGCTGCTATTGAAGCAGCTCGAGCAGGGGATGCTGGTCAAGGATTTGCAGTGGTAGCTGAAGAGATTAGAGATTTAGCTGAGGAGACCAACCAGGCTACTGATGAGATTAATAATTTAGTAAAAGAGATTCAAGATATGTCTGAAAATGGCTTGGAATCAATTAATCAAGTCTCTCACAAAGCTGATGAAGGCGATGAGATGGTTCAAGAGACAGGTCAGGTATTTGCTGAAATTAAAGAGGCAATTGAGAATACATCCGCAGCAATTGAACAGACTACTTCGTCAGTACAGGATTTAGCGGAGAATAGTGATGTAGTCTTAGATTCAGCTCAAGGTATTGAAACGATGTCACAAGAGATTGCTGATTCATCACAAGAACTTGCTGCGAGAGGAAATGACTTACAGAAATTAGTTAATCAATTTAATTTTTAATAGAGGAGGCTAAATTAGATGAGATTAAAGATGAAATCATTAGCAATGTTAATTATTGTAGTTATGGTCTGTACCTTAGCTGCTCAATTAAGTTATGCTGCTGAGCAGAAGAAATTTACTGTAGGAGTACAAAATTATGAGGAGTATCTTCCTTATTCAGAGTATAAGAATGGGGAGTACAAAGGGTTTAATCGCGAGTTATTAGATATGTTTGCTGAGGCTAAAGGTTATGAGTTTGAGTATCGTGCCTTACCGATTAAGCGACTTTACCATGGTTTTATAGCTGGTAATTTAGACTTTAAGTATCCCGATAATCCATATTGGAGTTCTGATTTAAAGGAAGGTAAAGATATTACTTATAGTGACCCAGTAGTTGAGTATATTGATGGAGTGTTGGTACTACCTAAGAATCAAGGTAAAGGAGTTAGTGATTTAGATAAGTTAGGAATTATTTCCGGTTTTACTCCGTTTACTTATTTAGAGCAGATTGAGAGTGGTGAGATTAAGACTTATGAGAATGAATCTTATCAAGGATTGCTTAAGCAGGTCTTATATGGTAGAGTAGATGGAGCTTACTCTAACATTGCAGTTAGTCGTTACTATTTAGATAAGTATATGGATGGTAAAGATAACTTGGTATTTGATTCTTCTTTACCGTATACTAAAGGGTATCGTCACTTAGCCTCGATTAAACATTCTGGAGTGATTAAAGAGTTTAATCAATTCTTAGAGAATAATCAAGATAAGGTTAAAAAGTTAAAGGAAAAGTATCAGGTTGAGGATGGAATTAAGAATGTAGATTAATTATGTCTATCAGTATAATACCTCAGGTTAGGCTAAAATCTGAGGTATTATACTAAATTAACTACAAAGGAGCTGAGGAGATGAGATTAAAAAGTAAGTTGCTAGCTATTGTAATTGTGGGTGTGATGGTCTGTTCGTTTATGGTGCAGGTAGGGCAAGCAGCTCAACGTGAATTTACAGTAGGTGTACAAAATTATGAGGAGTACCTACCATATTCAGAGTATAAAAATGGAGAGTACAGAGGGTTTAATCGCGAGTTATTAGATATGTTTGCTGAAGCTAAAGGTTATCAGTTTAATTATAAAGTTTTGCCACTTAAAAGACTCAATCATAAGTTTGTTTCCGGAAAGTTAGATTTTAGATATCCGGATAATCCACACTGGAGTTCTGACTTAAAGGAAGGTAAAGATATTACTTATAGTGATCCAGTAGTAGAGTATATTGATGGTGTTTTGGTGTTGCCGAAGAATAAAGGAAAAGGCATTGAGCATCTTAATAAGTTAGGTATGATTTCCGGTTTTACTCCGTTTGTCTATTTAGATCAGATTGAAAGTGGTAAGGTTGAGATACATGAGAATGAATCTTATCAAGGATTACTTAAGCAGGTCTTACGTGGTAGATTAGATGGTGCTTATTCTAATATTGCTGTCAGTAATTATTACTTAGAGAAGGATATGTCAGATAGAGATGACTTAGTATTTGATCCTTCCTTGCCCTATGCTAAAGGACATAGATACTTATCTTCTATAGACCATCCTACAATCATCAAAGAATTTAATCAGTTCCTTAAAGATAACCAGGCTAAGATTGAAGCGCTGAAAGAAAAATATAAAGTAGAAGATGGAATTAAAGATATAGAATAATACTTACCTAATAGCTGCTCTCTTTAAGTTAAATTACTTAAGGGGAGCAGTTTTATTTAGTAAAATTTTCTATAAAATATTTTATTTTTGCAGGAGATTTATTAACCGTAATGAATAGAGTTATAATAAGAGGAGTTCTTTTAATAACTGTTAAATTTATTTTTATTACAAGCGGGACATTTTTAATACCGCAGTTATATCTATGTCCCATGATTTAGTTTAAACTTTAATAATTAGGATTATAGATAACTAAGTTAGATATTCTCTATCTTCTCCAGTAGTTAAGCAGTAATTAATTATCTTAGCTGATGATCTTGAAATTTAATAAGGATGAGACTAGATGAAGGAATTAATTAGATTACAGCAGAAAATTGCCCCGGAATTAATAAAAGTTGTAGAAAGAAGATATACTATACTGCAAACAGTATTTTATTGTCAACCGATTGGACGACGCTCTTTAGCTAAGAAGATAGGTATTAGCGAACGTAAGGTGCGTAAGAACTTAGACTTTCTAAAAGAAAATTATTTTGTAAATAGTACTGCTGCAGGCGTAAAGATAACTCAGTTAGGAACAAAACTATTTCATCAACTCGATAATTATATCAAAACTCTACGTGATTTGGATAATTTGGAGTTAGAGTTAGAACGTAGATTGGATTTAGCAGAGGTAGCGATTGTACCTACTGGTTTAGATTATATTAATACACAACAGGAGTTAGGTAGGTTAGGAGCTAAGCTGTTGCTTGATAAGCTAGAAGAGGATAGCATCTTAGCTGTTAGCGGCGGCAGTACATTGGCTGCTGTAGCTGATACTATGTTTGTTAAGCAAAAATTACCTCGAATTACTGTTGTACCGGCTCGCGGTGGATTAGGCGGTAAGGTAGAGATTCAGGCTAATAGTATTGCTGCTCAGATTGCTGATAAGTTAGGCGGTCACTATCATCTCTTACATCTCCCGGATAATTTAGATGAAGACTTAATATCGGCGTTAGTAAAGAACTCACAAATTAAAGAGATTCTCCAGTTAGCACAATCAGCCGATATCTTAATTCATGGTATCGGTAAGGTAGAAGTAATGGCACAGCGGCGTCAGATTAATCAGGAGCAGTTAGATCAACTTCTTGCTTCTGGAGCTGTTGGAGAGGCATTTGGCTACTACTTTAACCAAGCTGGTGAAGTGGTTTTCTCCATTGCTAGCGTGGGATTACAGTTAGATGAATTAAGTGCAGTCGATACTACGATTGCTATTGCTGGTGGAGCGGATAAAGCTCGTGCGATTATTGCTGTGATTAAGAATGGACAGCAAGATGTTTTAATTACTGACCAAGAAGCGGCAGAGGAGATGGTAGATTTATTAAGGAGGTGAGGAAAGAGTAGTTAGTGAGTCTAGTACAGTTAAATTCTTGATATATAATGGCTAATTAAAATGATTAATTGAAAACTTAAAGGAGGAATAAATAATGACAAAGAAGGTTGCGATTAATGGTTTTGGTAGAATTGGACGAAATGTCTTTCGCATTATTCAACAGCGTGAGGATGTAGATTTAGAGGTTGTAGCAATTAATGATTTAACTGATGCAGATAATTTGGCTTATTTACTTAAGTATGATTCAGTACATGGTCGCTATGATGGTCAAGTAGAAGCTGGTGAGAATAGTATTAAAGTTGATGGTGTAGATTATGAAGTTACATCAGAGTCAGATCCGGCTAATTTAGATTGGGCAGGGAAAGATGTAGATATTGTAATTGAAGCTACAGGAGTTTTTCGTAAGAAAGCCCAACTAGAGAAGCACTTAGATGCTGGTGCTGATAATGTAATCTTAACTGTACCAGCTAAGGATGAGATCGATAATACCTTAGTATTAGGTGTTAATGGTGACGATCTACAGGATTCAGATCAGATTGTCTCTAATGCTTCTTGTACGACTAACTGCTTAGCACCAATGGCTAAAGTTTTAAATGATAAGTTTGGAATTGAGAAAGGTCTCATTACTACTGTACACGGCTATACAGCTAGTCAGTCAATTTTAGATGCACCGGCTAGTAAGACACGTAGAGGGCGAGCAGCTGCGGAAAATATTATTCCAACAACTACTGGAGCAGCAATTGCTACTACTAAAGTGCTTCCAGAATTAAAGGGCAAGATTGATGGTATGGCAATGCGAGTACCAGTACCTGATGGTTCTATCGTCGATGGCGTCTTCAATTTAGCTCAAGATGTAACGGTAGAAGAGGTTAATCAAGCCTTTAAAGAAGCTGCTAAAGGAGAGATGGAAGGCATCTTAGGATATACTGAAGATGAAGTAGTATCTCGCGATATTATTGGCTCCCCATATTCTTCTTTAATTGATGGTGAGTCAACAATGATGGTAGCAGATAATCAAGTAAAAGTACTATCGTGGTATGATAATGAGTGGGGTTACTCTAATCGTGTAGTAGATTTAGCTATGATGCTATAAGTTAATTAATCAAATAGATAACCGCAAAGGCAGAGTACTTAAGCTGTTTTTGCGGTTGTTTTATTAAATCGGAGGTGTTAGAAATGTTAAACAAGAAAACTCTTAAAGATATTGAGGTTAAGGATAAACGAGTTTTAGTACGAGTAGATTTTAATGTGCCAATGGAAGAGGGAACAGTGACTGATAATAATCGGATTCAGGCTGCTTTGCCGACAATTGAGTTTTTAAGTGAAGCGGATGCTAAAGTGATCTCGATGGCGCACTTAGGACGACCAGGTGGTGAAGTAAAAGAAGAGTTACGTTTAGATCCGGTAGCGAAAGAGTTAGCTAATCTAATTAATAAGAAGGTAAGTAAGTGTGATCAAACAGTAGGTCCTGAGGCTCAAAAAGCGGTTGATAATTTAGAATCTGGTGATATCTTATTACTAGAGAATACCCGCTTTAATGCTGGTGAGAAGAGTAATGATCCTCAGTTTGCTCAACAGTTAGGTGCTTTAGCTGATATCTTTGTCAATGATGCTTTTGGTGCTACTCACCGCGCTCATGCTTCTACTGCTGGTGTAGCTGACTATGTTGATGAAGCAGTAGCAGGCTTTCTAATTCAAAATGAGATTGGTACAATGAAGGATGCTATTGATAATCCTAAGCGTCCATTTGTAGCAATTATTGGTGGTGCTAAAGTATCAGATAAGATTGGAGTGCTTAAGACATTACTTGATAAAGTAGATGCTCTATTAATCGGCGGTGGTATGGCTAATACCTTTATTGCTGCTCAAGGTTATGAGACAGGAGATTCCTTACTAGAAGAGGATAAGATCGAGTTAGCTAAGGAGTTAATTACTACTGCTCAAGATAAAGGTGTTAACTTGCTCTTACCATCTGATCTAGTGATTGCTGATGACTTTGCTGCTGATGCAGAACGTAAAGTAGTTAGTGTTGAGCAGATTGAAGCTGGTTGGCAGGCATTAGATATTGGGCCACAGACAGTAGAGGAGTTTAGTGCAGTCGTCAAAGATGCTCAGACAGTAGTTTGGAATGGGCCAATGGGGGTCTTTGAGATGGATGCTTTTGCAAAAGGTACTAATCAGTTAGCCGAGATAGTAGCTAACTTAGATGCTACTACAATTATCGGTGGTGGAGATTCAGCAGCAGCAGTCAGAAAAGCCGGTTTAGCTGATCAGATGTCACATATTTCTACTGGTGGCGGTGCTTCGTTACAGTTATGGGAAGGTAAACCGCTACAAGCTGTGGAAGCATTAGACGATAAATAAACTGACCTAGGAGGGGAGATAAATTATGCGACGACCATTTATTGCAGCAAATTGGAAGATGCATAAGACTAATCAACAAGCAGTAGCAATGGTAGATAAGTTAGTAGATTTAGTAGCAGGAGTAGAAGATGTAGATATAGCTATCTGTGCTCCAGCAACTGCTTTAGCTCCATTAAATGAGATAACAGCCGGAACTAATGTAGCCTTAGGTGCTGAGAATATGTACTGGGAAGAGAAAGGTGCTTATACTGGAGAGATTTCACCACTAATGCTTCAAAATGTCGGCTGTGAGTACGTAATCTTAGGACATTCAGAGCGCAGAGGCTACTTTGGTGAGACTGATGATGAAGTAAATCGCAAGGTGTTAGCTGCCTTTGAACATGACTTAAAGCCAATTATCTGTGTTGGTGAATCATTAGCCGAACGAAAAGAAGGAGCTACTAAAGATAAAGTTAAGCAACAGACTTTAGCGGCACTAGAAGGAGTAGCTGAAGCTGACTTATCAGAGGTGACGCTTGCTTATGAACCATTATGGGCGATTGGTACAGGTAAATCTGCTTCAGCTGAAGAGGCGAATGAAGTAATTAAGTACATTCGTGAGTGTCTAGCAGAGGAGTACGGTTCAGTAGCAGAAGAGATTAGAATTCAGTACGGTGGTAGTGTTAAGCCGCATAATATTGCTGAGTTTATGGCTACTTCTGATATTGATGGTGCTTTAGTCGGTAGTGCTAGTTTAGAAGCTGAGTCGTTTGCTGAGATAGTTAAGTTTTAGTAGCCAACTAATAAGGGGTGATTGCTGTGCAAGCTGTACCTAAACCTTTAGCTTTAATTGTTCTTGATGGTTGGGGCTTAAGTGAAGAGGAACGAGGTAATGCCATTAAACAGGCGCAAACGCCTAACTTCGATCAATTATGGTCGCAGTATCCTCATACAACTTTAGGTGCTTCCGGTAAAGATGTTGGTCTACCGGAAGGACAGATGGGAAATTCAGAGGTTGGACATCTAAATTTAGGGGCAGGACGAATTGTCTATCAAGCATTAACGCGGATTAGTTTAGGAATTAAAGACGGTTCTTTTTTTGAGAATGAAGTATTATTAGAAGCTGTAGAAGAATGTCATAAGCAAAACTCCGCTCTACATCTAATGGGACTTTTATCTGATGGGGGAGTTCATAGCCATATTAAACATCTATTTGGCCTTTTACAGTTAGCTGACCAGGAAGGGATAGAAGAGGTCTATATCCATCCTATCTTAGATGGTCGCGATACGCCACCGCAGAGTGCTAAGAAGTATATTAAGGAGTTAAATGATCAGTTAGATGAGGTTGGTCTAGGTCGGATTGCTACTGTCAGCGGTAGATATTATACTATGGATCGTGATGAACGGTGGGAGCGGACTGAAAAGGCTTATGATGCGATGGTTTTAGGTGAAGGACGTAAAGCAGAGAGTGCTTTAGCAGCAGTAGAGAGTTCTTATCAACAAAAGACTAATGATGAGTTTGTAGAACCGACAGTAATTGTTGAAGGAGACGAGCCGGTAGCTCAGATTAGAGAAGAAGATTCTATTATCTTCTATAACTTTCGTCCTGATCGTGCCCGTCAGATTACTCGCGCCTTTACTGATGAGGACTTTCATGGCTTTCAGCGTAAAAAAGAGGTAACTGATACGCACTTTGTCTGTCTGACAGAGTATGATGAGACCATTGATGCTCCAGTTGCCTATCCACCTAAGGAGATAGTTAATACTTTTGGTGAGGTTGTAGCTGCCAATGATTTAAAGCAGTTAAGAATTGCGGAGACTGAGAAGTATGCTCATGTAACCTTCTTCTTTAACGGGGGCGAAGAGAAACCTAATCCTGGCGAAGACCGTGCTTTGATTCCGTCACCTAAAGTAGCAACCTATGACCAACAGCCGGAGATGAGTATTAATGAGGTTACAGATGAGTTATTTACTAGATTAGATGAGAATGATTATGATGTAATTATCTTAAACTTTGCAAATCCGGATATGGTCGGTCATACGGGCGATATTGCAGCCTGTAAAGAAGCAATTGAAGCTGTAGATAGATCTTTAGGTCAGGTAGTTGATAAGTTAATTTCTTTAGGTGGAGAGGCTTTAATTACAGCTGACCACGGTAATGCTGAACAGATGTATGAAGCAGCTGATTTGGAGGATAAACATACAGCTCATACTCTTAATCCTGT
>JBNJEL010000055.1:0-12841 GCA_051745835.1 Bacillota bacterium | reverse complement strand
AATTGCCCTAACTTAATAATTTATTGACCTAAATTTAATATTTAGTTAATTATTTAGTAAGAATAGAGTGTTATATTACATTTAACATCATAGTAGGGGGGAGAGAAGATGTTAAAAATAGGTCATCGCGGAGCTAAAGCTTTAGCTCCAGAGAATACTATGGCTAGCTTTAAGAAGGCAGTAGAGTTAGGCGTTGATATGATTGAATTAGATCTACAGCTAACTGCAGATCAGTATTTGGTGGTCTGTCACGATAATAATTTAATGCGGTTATTAGGAATCGATGATCAGATCTCCAACTTGAAATTAGCAGAGTTAAAGCAGATCAACTTTGGTAGTTGGTTTGGTTCAGAGTTTCATCAAGAGCAAATCCCTACTTTGCGTGAGGTAATTCGGCTAATAAGAGGAAGAGTGAAGCTTAATATTGAATTGAAACCTCAAATTAATAATCCCCAGTTAGTGATTAATAGACTAATTGACTTATTGGAAGCTAAAAATTTTAAGTCGGAGGTAATTATCTCTTCTTTCAATCATCGTTTGATTAGGGAAGTTTATCGGGTTGATTCTACTTTACAGACTGCTATCTTAATTACTTCTTTACCTATTCAACCAACTAAGCTAATTGAAGCGGCTTTTGCTGATGGAATTCATCCTCATTATCTAGCTATTTCAGAGCAGTTAGTAGAAGAGATACATTCTTGTGATTACTTTATTAATGTTTGGACAGTCAATCAGCTAGCTGTTATCGAAGATTTAATTGCGTGGGGCGTGGATGGCATTATGACTGATGATCCTCGAATATTTAACTCTAATTAACAGCTGATTGTAACTACATATTTGTAAATAAGTTGGTCAATAATAGGTTTAAGACTTCTAAATCTGTTCCTAAGTTACCTTGAAGTAACTATCTAACAAAAAAAGTGCATACTTTACAGAATTAGTCTACTACTATATAATTTTAAGTGTCATAGATATTAATTAGCGATTAATTATTTAATACTTAAACTTAAAGGAGTGTTAGTGATGAATTCATTTTTAATTCCACCGGAGATTCATTTTGAAGCAGGTGCTTTAGACTATTTAACTGATATTGATTATAGACGAGTAGTGGTTGTGACTGACGAAGGAGTTATGGAAGAGTTAGGCTTCTTAGCTCAGGCTATTGAGAAGTTAGAAACAGCTGGAGCTGAAGTGGAAGTTATAGACGGTGTAGAACCCAATCCATCAGTTAAGACTGTACTACGCGGTAAAGAGGTAATGTTAGACTTTCAGCCGGAGTTAGTAGTAGCTTTAGGTGGCGGCTCTACAATGGATGCTGCTAAGGTAATGTGGGCTTTTTATGAGTACCCAGAGTTAGAATTTGATGATATAATTGAGGTTAATTCTATGCCTGAATTAAGACGAAAAGCACACTTTATAGCTGTTCCATCAACAAGTGGTACTGGTTCAGAGATTACTGCTTTTTCAGTAATTACGGATACAGAAGAAAAGATTAAGTATCCTATCGTCTCTCCAGAACTAATTCCTGATGCGGCGATTATTGACCCTAACTTACCAGCAACGATGCCCCCACAAGTAACTGCTAATACAGGAATGGATGTCTTAGCTCATGCTGTGGAAGCGTTCACTTCTACTAATGCTAGTGATTATACTGATGCGTTGGCTTTAGAAGCAATCAAATTAGTCTTTGATTACTTACCTCAAGCTTATCAAGATAGTGATGATATTACCGCCCGAGAGAAGATGCATAATGCTTCTACTATTGCAGGAATGGCTTTCTCTAATGCTTCATTAGGAATTGTGCATAGTTTAGCACATAAGATTGGTGGAGAGTTGGAGATTACACATGGTTTAGCTAATGCAATTCTTATGCCCTATGTAATTGAATTTAATTATGATTCAGCTAGAGATAAGTTTGCAGAGATTGAAGCTGCTTTAGGTATAGATAATTTAGCTGAGGCAGTAAGAGAGTTGAATCAACAGTTAGATATTCCAGCTTCTTTTGCTGAGATTGATGGTGCTGACTTTAGTGAATCAGATTTTGAAGCAATTTTAGATCGAATGTCGGCTAATGCTAAAGATGATCCATGTACCTTGACTAATCCTGCCGAACCAACTGTAACGGATATGAAAGAGATCTATCAAGCAGCTTTTAACAATAATCAATAGTTTAGTTTTGAAGCAGGACTTGTTTGGTCCTGCTTTTTTTATTTTTAGAAGATTGCATCCTCAGATACATATTTTAACATAAATTTAACATTCATTTAATTATTTAGTAAAAGTATGATGGTATACTATATTTAGCAACAAGCAATAAGAGTTATAATAGTGGAATTTATTAATTTTCGGAGCCCAGCTTGTTATATTGATAAGCTGGGTTTTATATATCAAATTAAATAATCAAAGGAGGTTAAAGCAGGAGATGTTAGAGGTAATTAAAGATGCTGCAAATGAGTTGTTGACTAAATTTGATATTGGAAATTATAAACTTGCTACCGATAGATTAACTGGTTTACCTATTGTTCCTTCATATTATAATCAACTTCATAAATATTTAAAGCGTCAACAGAAAAATGTAGGAGTTATCTGTTTAGATATTGTTAATTTTAGTCAGATTGAGGAGCAGTATGGTTATAGGATGTGTGAAAAGATCTTAATTAGTATTACTGACATTCTACAGGATATCTCAAATAATTTGTTGCGTTCCCAAGATAAGATTGGAATTAGTAACCGTGGTGGAGATGATTTTATTATCTTTTTAGCTGATTTAGAAGATCAAATTCAACAAGCAGAGAAATCACTGGGGATTATTGCTAATCGAATTAAGAGTGAGACTGAAAATAGATTAAATGAATTAAATTATATTGATCAAAAATTACAGTTATACTTTGGTTATACAGTAATAGACGCTAAGGAAGTTAATCGAGTGGAGAGTGCTATTTATAAAGCAATAAAAAAAGTAAATAAACAAGCTAAGGATAAAAAGTATCAAGAATGGTTAAAAAGCAAGAGGACTTTAGAGGAGATAATTAATCGAGAACAGATTAAGATCGTTTTCCAGCCGATTATCTCTTTACAGACTGGTAAGAAGATAGGTTATGAGGCTTTAACTCGCGGTCCAGAGAAAAGTGAGTTAGAGAATCCAGAGCGGTTATTTAGTTTAGCTAAACAGACGGATATGTTGTTGGAATTAGAACGTCTCTGCCGTAAGAAGTCCTTAATTAAGGCAGAACCATTTATAGAGGATGAGAAGTTATTTATTAACGTTAGTCCGGAGGTTATGAAATCAGATGACTTCCAAAAAGGTGTCACTCAACAGGTAATTTCTGATTTAGGGATTGAAAAAGAGGATATAGTCTTCGAGGTAACAGAGAAGACTGCTATCTCTAACTTTAAGCTTTTTCGTAAGATACTCAATCATTACTATGAACAGGGATATCAGGTTACTATAGATGATGTAGGAGCAGGTTATGCTAACTTACAGACTATCTCTGAACTCTGTCCACGCTGTATTAAGTTAGATATGTCTCTAATTAAGGAGATTAACTTTAGGGCAACTAAAGAATCTTTAATTGAGGCTTTGATCAGTTTTGCTCACCGGATAGATGCTAAGGTGATAGCTGAGGGGATAGAAACTTATGATGAGTTAGAGAAATTGATTGAATTAGGAGTTGATTATGGGCAAGGTTACTTAATTCAGCATCCTCAACCTACAGACCAGCCGATTGGAGCTAAATTAAAACGATTTATTAACTGGAAGAATGAAGAATTAGAGAATAAATTTACTATTGATAGTTTAGAAATTAAGAATATTGCCCGGGCAGAAGCTACTTTACAGCAGGATGATTTAGTGGAAAAGGCAGTAGAATATTTTGAACAGGATCGTCATTTGAAGGGGATAGTAGTTCTTAATAAGCATCATCAGCCTTTAGGGCTATTGATGAAAGATGAGCTTTATTATAAACTAGGTAAGCGCTTTGGGGTTTCCCTATTTATGGAGCGACCTGTTGAGTTAATTATGGACAAGAATCCACTGATTGTTGATGCTGAAGAAACTCTAGAGGAAGTATCGAGAAAGGCAATGAGTCGAGAGCATGAGAAAGTATATAATTATATTATTGTTAGTAAGGATAATCAATATTATGGAACGGTATCTATTCAGCGGCTATTAGAAAAGATTACTAAATTACAGCTAGATGTAGCTCAAAATTTAAATCCCCTAACAGGACTACCGGGGAATTCTCTTATTCAGCAGCGTTTAGATCGGATGTTAGGCGGTAATCTAAAGTTAGCAATTATGTATATTGACCTTGATAATTTTAAAAAGTTTAATGATCAGTACGGTTTTGAGTGTGGAGATCGAGTGATTGAATTAGTGGCTGAGATCTTAATTGATATCAGTAATAAGGAGGATTTTGTGGGACATATTGGTGGTGATGACTTTATTGTGATGACTGAACTAAGTGAGGTGGAGCAAATAGCTAAAAAAATAATAGAGCAGTATGAAAGCAAGGTCAAAGAACTAATTGTAGATAAGGAATTAGAAGAGCCTGAACAACCTACTGTTTCGATAGCTGTAGTTACTACCGCAGAGTATGAGTTGGATGATTCTTTTGCGGTCGGTAAGGTTGCGGCTCAGCTTAAGGATGAGGTTAAGAAATTAGAGGGCAGCAATTATTTAATTAATGGTTAATAAATAAAATTTTAACATAGTGTTAACCTGATTATAAAATTGTTGTAACATAAGCTTGAGATAATTAACAAAAGGAGTAATTAGGAGGCTAGAGTATGCAGGAGCGAAAGGTTTTGGTAGTAGATGATGAAGAGAATATATTAGAACTAATTAAATATAACCTAAGCAGAGAAGGATATGAAGTGGAAGTTGCTGCTAGTGGTAAGCAGGTACTTACTCAAGTAGAGAAGATTAATCCGGATTTAATTATTTTAGATATTATGTTACCTGAAATTAACGGATATAAGCTCTGTAATTATCTTAAAGAGCAGAACTTAACTAAAAAAATACCGATTATCTTCTTAAGTGCTAAGGATAAGATTGAGGATAAGGTTAGGGGATTGGATTTAGGAGCTACTGATTACTTAACCAAACCATTTAGTCCGCGTGAGTTAGCTTCACGAGTTAAAGCGGTATTGAGAAGATTAGATATAGATAGTACTACTAATTCTAAAGAGAAGATAAGCTATGGTAAATTAACTATCGACTTAAAAGGTTATCGCGTTCTGATTGCAGGTGAAGAAATTAGTATGACCAATAAAGAGTTTAAATTACTCTCCTTTTTAATTGACAGATTGGATTCTGTCTGTTCTCGAGATGAGATACTAACTAACGTGTGGGGTTATGATACCTTTAGTGGAATTAGAACAGTGGATGTTCATATCCGAATGTTACGCAAAAAGTTTGCTGAATATGAAGTCAACCAGCTAGAAATTCAGACAGTTCAACGAGTGGGATATAAATTAACTAGCCTTTCTGAAACCTAATTACCGACTTTGTTAACATAAATTTAACATGATTGTAATTTGGACTTAACATTGTTCTGCTATAATTTAAATGGAAGTTAGAAAGAACTATTATTAATTTGGGAGGGTATAATATGAGAGATTTAATTAATCGACGAGTAATTTCTGTAGTAAGTGTTGTAGTATTAATGGGAATACTAATTACTGGATGTGGTGGAGGAGGAGATCAAGAAGCAGAGCAGAAGTATTTACAGATTAAAGGGTCTGATACTATGGTTAATATGGTACAGGTCTTATCTGAAAAGTATATGGATCAAACCGAAGCTTCGTTATCAGTAACTGGCGGTGGTTCAGGTACAGGTATTGCAGCAGCAATTAATGATAATGTAGATATTGCTAACGCATCACGAGTAATGAAGGATGAAGAGATTAAGCAGGCTAAAAATAATGGTGTTGATGTACGACAATTTGTAATTGGAATGGATGGATTAGCAGTTGTAGTTAATGGAGCTAATTCTGTTCAAGATTTAACAGTAGCAGAGATTGGTAAGATCTTTAGAGGAGAGATTACTAATTGGCAGGAAGTAGGCGGAGCTGATAAAGAGATCTCTCTTTACGGACGGCAAAGTAATTCTGGTACATTTGTTTACTTTAGGGATAATGTCTTAGATAGTGATTATTCGTCTAGTATGAAGCGGATGAATGGTAATGCTCAAATTGTAGAAGCTATTAAGTCTGATGAAGCGGCTATTGGTTATGTCGGAATTGGTTATGTAGCTGAAGATGGAGAAGTAGTTGAAGGTTTAAATGTATTAGATGTAGCTCAAGATGAAGATTCTAAGCCAGCAAGTCCACTAAAGCCAGCTAATGTTAAGTCGGGAGATTATCCATTAGCTCGACCGCTCAATCAGTATATTAATGGTGAACCTACTGGAGCAGTATTAGATTTTATTAAGTATGAATTAAGTGATGAGGGACAGAAGATAGCTGTTGAAGAAGGTTTCTATCCAGTGAGTCCTAAATACCAAAAACTTAATCAGAAAAATTTAGAGAAATAATCTAGTTAAGTTATCAGTTAAGACTGGAGATTATTATAATCTCCAGTTCTTTATGGTTTATTAGTTACAGGAGGGATTTAAGTGCAAAGCAAGGGAAAATTATCTAGATTAAAAGAGAGAGGTATTGAGTATTTTTTCTTCTTTAATGGCATTTTAACTGTTATTATTTTAATTGGCATTTTTTATTTGTTACTCAGTGAAGGATTACCGACATTCAGTGAAGTTAGTATCACAGAATTTCTTACTTCTACTGATTGGAATCCTACTTCTTATTCTAATCCAAGTTATGGAATACTCAGTTTAGTCTTTAGTACTTTAGCAGTTACTATCGGTTCATTACTATTTTCAGTTCCGTTAGGTATTGCTTGTGCTGCTTATTTAGCAGAAGTAGCAGACTCGAGAGTTAGGGAGATACTAAAGCCGGTGATTGAGATTTTAGCAGGTATTCCTTCAGTTGTAATTGGATTTTTAGGTATTGTCTTAGTAGGGCCGATGATTGCAAATTTATTTAACTTAAGCAATGGACTTAATGTGATTAATGGGGCTATCTTATTAGGGATTATGGCTCTACCAACAATTATTAGTATCTCTGAAGATGCTATCTCTGCTGTTCCTGATAAGTATAAACAGGCTTCTTTAGCTTTAGGAACTAATCGGTGGCATACATTAATCAAGGTAACTTTACCAGCAGCTCTATCAGGAATTACAGCAGCTGTAATGTTAGGTATGGGACGAGCTATCGGTGAGACGATGGCAGTATTAATGGCAACAGGTAATGCTCCAGCCTTTCCCCGAAACATCTTTGATTCAGTACGGACTATGACGGCAACTATTGCAGTCGAATTAGGAGAAGTGCCGTACAACACTACTCACTACTATTCATTATTTGCTATTGGATTAGTACTATTTATCATGACATTTTTAGTTAATTTAGTATCAGATATAGTTCTCCATAAGTTTGGGGAGGGACAGTAATGGAAAAGAGTAATCGATTATCACAGAAGATAGGGTTTGGAATACTGCGTTTATCTGCTATAGTTATTCTCTTAATCTTAGGAACAATTTTGTATGATATTATCAGTAAGGGGATTGGAGTAATTGATTGGGGGTTTATTAGTCAAGCTCCTAAACAGGGAATGACAGGAGGTGGTATCTGGCCTGCCATTGTAGGAACATTTTTAGTAACATTAATTACTGCAGTTGTAGCAGTTCCGTTAGGTGTCTTTGCAGCTATTTATCTTAATGAGTATGCAGCTCAAGGTAAGATTACTAGATTAATTAGAATGGCAATTCGTAATCTAGCAGGAGTACCTTCTATTGTTTATGGTCTATTTGGTTTAGCTTTCTTTGTTAATATTTTAGGGTTAGGTACTTCAGTACTTTCAGCTGGATTGACATTAGGTTTAATGACTCTACCGGTAACAATTACTTCTAGTGAAGAAGCACTTAAGTCAGTTCCTGATTCTTATCGTCAAGGAGCTTTAGCTTTAGGAGCTACTAAGTGGCATAGTATCAGAACTAATGTTTTACCTCATGCTATTCCGGGGATTTTAACTGGGACTATCTTAGGATTAGCTCGAGCCGCAGGAGAGACTGCGCCTATCTTATTTACAGGTGCTGCTTTCTTTTTACCGCACTTGCCTGATTCTTTATCAAGTCAATTTATGGCACTGCCTTATCATCTGTATATTATGGCGACGCAGCATCATGATATAGCTCAAGTAAGACCTCTAGCTTATGGGACAGCTTTAGTATTAATTGGATTGGTCTTATCGATGAATTTAATTGCTATCTTGTTGCGATTTTGGCTGAGAAGAAAGAATAAGTAGTCTGTCTAAAATTAAAGGAGGTAGAATGAATGGCTGTAGATATGAATAATAATCAAGAAAAGATAATTGTGGAAGATGTAGATTTTTATTATGGGGATTTTCAAGCTTTAGAAGATGTTTCATTACAAGTTCCCGAAAATCAGGTAACTGCTTTGATTGGTCCTTCTGGATGTGGAAAGTCGACTTTTTTAAGAACATTAAACCGAATGAATGATTTAATTGATGGAACAAAAGTAGAAGGTACTGTTTTAATTGATGGAGAGAATATATACCAAGAAAATTTAGATGTAGTAAGTCTGCGTAAAAAAGTAGGTATGGTCTTTCAAGAGCCGAATCCATTTCCTAAATCAATCTATGATAATGTAGCCTATGGCCCCCGGGCTCACGGTATTAAAGATAAAAATGAATTGGATCAAATTGTAGAGCGGAGTTTAAAGCGGGCAGCATTATGGGATGAGGTTAAAGATCGTCTAGATCAATCTGCGATTGGAATTTCAGGAGGACAACAACAGCGGCTATGTATTGCTCGGGCTTTAGCTGTTAATCCTGATATTGTATTAATGGATGAACCGACATCTGCGTTAGATCCAGTAGCTACAGTTAAGATTGAAGAGTTAGTAGAAGAGTTGAAGAAAGATTATACAGTAATTATTGTAACTCACAGTATGCAGCAGGCAGCAAGAATTTCGGACTATACTGCTTTCTTCTTAACTGGTGAAATAGTAGAAACAGGTACTACAGAGAAAATATTTGAGCGTCCTGATGATCAGCGCACTGAAGATTACATTACTGGTAGATTTGGTTAAGCTTACTTTAAATTAAAGAGGGGTGGGATATCATGGTAAGAAAAAACTTTGATCAACAGTTAGAAGATTTAAATCAGGAACTGTTGAAGATGGGTAGTATGGTGGAGGAGGCTATTCATAAAGCGGTTACTTCCTTAGTCGAAATGGATGTTGAATTAGCTCAAGAAGTGATGGAAAAAGATGACCAGATTGATAAGGCTGAAGTTAAGATTGAGAAGCGCTGTATTAAGTTAATTGCTCTCCAGCAACCGGTAGCTCGTGACTTAAGAACTATTGGTATGATCTCAAAGATGATTACTGATTTAGAACGGATGGGTGATTACTCCTATAATATTGCCAGTATTACTAAAGAAGTATCCGGAGAGAACTGGTTAAAGCCGCTACTTGATGTACCGCGTATGGCGCAGATAACACAGAATATGGTACGTGAGTGTTTAGATGCTTTTGTAAATCAAGATGCAGAAAAGGCTAGAGAAGTAGCTAAGTTAGATGAAGAGATAGATCGGATTGATGAACAGATATTAAGAGAGTTACTGACATATATGATGGAAGATGCTCAATCAATTAATCAATCGACTAGATTAATGTTTGTCTGCCGCTATCTAGAGCGAATTGCTGACCACGCTACTAATCTCTGTGAACGAATTGTTTATATGGTAACTGGTGAGCGAGAAAGATTATAAGATAGAGTAGTTAGTAACCTCCTAGGCTTCCTAGGGGGTTTATTGATTTAATTAAAGGAATCAACCTCTTGATATAGAAAAACAGAAATATAATGCTGTAAGTTCTAGATAGGGGTTGGTAGGTTTGCGTAGGTACAATAACAGAAATGTAGAGCCAGATAAACCTAAGAAAAATAAGTTAGCTGGACTACTTATTAAAGCTATTTTATTGATTATTACTCTCTCGATTCTATTTAATCTCTTCTTACAGGCAACAGATAAATCAGTACTGACTGAATACGGTACAGTAGTTAACCAATTTCAAAGTCAAGGATTATTTATTCGTCAAGAACGAGTTACGTTTGCTCCATTAGCTGGTAAATTAGATCTTAAAGTCAAATCAGGTAAGAGAGTACAAGCTAGCACCCACATAGCTACAATTAAAAGCAGTCGAGGTAATCGCAAGTTATACAGCTATAATAGTGGTTTGGTTAGTTATCAAATTGATGGTTTGGAATCTACTCTAGCTCCTACTAATTTAGGACAGTTAACCTATCAGAAATTTAAAAAGATTGGATATAAAAAACATCAGTTACAAGATGGGACTAAGTTGAATTCTGGTCGTCCAGTTTTTAAGATTATTGATAACTTTATTCTCTATTTAGCAGTTCCGATTGATCAACAACAGGCTAAACAATTTAAGCCGGGGATGAAAGTGAAATTTGAACTAACCGATATTAATCAGCATAAGTATCAGGCAGTAGTTAATAAGATTATTAATAACCAACAAAAAGATCTATTAATTTTGGAAGTTAAAAGGTTTATACCACTCTTTATGGAATTAAGAAAAGTAGATGTAAGTGTAATTAGATCTTCTTATCAAGGAATTGTAGTTCCTACTTCAGTAATAAGAACTAAAGATGGTAAAGATGGAGTCATGGTTGTTACTGGTGACGGGAGAAAATTTAAAGAAGTAAATGTTGTTGGTCAAAATCAACATCAAGCAGTTATTAAAGGTATTGAAGTAGGGATTAAGGTGCTTAAAAAGACTAAATAAAATTAGAGGAGGATGGCTATGAAGAAAACTTATGTATTAGATACTAATGTTTTGCTTCATGATCCAAAGGCATTATTTGCTTTTGATGATAATGACATCATTATTCCAATTGTAGTGATTGAAGAGATTGATTCTCAAAAGAAGCGTCAAGATTCGATAGGTAGAAGTGCCCGCCAAGTTTCACGTTATTTAGATGAGCTGCGTCGTAAAGGAGAACTGTATAATTGCGTATCTTTAGAGAATGGTGGAACTTTAAAAGTAGAATTAAATCACCAGGCAACTGAACTGTTACCTTTTGGATTAAGTGATGAAAAAGCTGATAATCGTATTTTAGCAACAGCAATGGGATTAAATGAGGATGAGGAAGTTAAAGATCCGCTGATTTTAGTAACTAAAGATATTAATATGCGAGTTAAATCTGATGCTTTAGGAATTAAAGCAGAGGATTATGAAACTAATAAGGTTGATATTAGAGAGTTATACTCTGGTGAAGCTAAATTTAAAGTTAATCCGGAGTTAATAGACCAATTTTATTCTCAAGAGGAACTTAAGCTAGATAAGTTAGATATCGAAGAAGAGTTAAAGCCTAATCAGTTTGTATTATTAGAAGATAATCTAAAGGGTGGTCAATCTGCTATATGTCGTTATGATGTGCAGGGCAAGAAGTTAAGGCCTTTAATATTTGATCGACACGATATCTGGGGTATTTCACCGCGCAATAAGGAACAACGTTGTGCTTTCGATCTACTACTTAATGATGATATTAAGCTAGTTACACTGGTTGGTAAAGCAGGTACAGGTAAGACTCTGTTAGCTTTAGCGGCTGGTTTAGAGAAAGTTGTAGAGCAAAAGGACTTTAATCGATTATTAGTATCACGTCCAATAGTGCCAATGGGTAATGATTTAGGATACTTACCAGGAGATAAAGAGGAGAAGTTACGTCCTTGGATGCAGCCAATCTATGATAATATGGAGCTATTAATTGGTAATAAGGATAATGATGCTGGGGAGATGATTAATAACTTACAAGAGATGAATATGATTGAGATGGAAGCTCTAACCTATATTCGTGGTCGGAGTATTCCCCAACAATATATGATAGTTGATGAGGCACAGAACTTAACTCCGCATGAGATTAAGACAATCATTACGCGAGTAGGAGATAATACTAAGATTATTATTACAGGTGATCCTTACCAGATTGATAATCCTTACTTAGATAGTAATAGTAATGGACTCACTTATTTAGTAGAAAGATTTAAGGACGAAGAGATAGCAGGTCATATTACCTTAACTAAGGGAGAGCGCTCTAAGTTAGCAGAATTAGCAGCATCTATTCTATAATTAAATTAATTAATCAGCAATTTGTAAGCAGGATACTCTAATGATATTAAGTAATAATAGACATAGGAGGGGTAGTCAATGGTAGATATTAAACAGAATTTAAAGCAAGTACAAGAGCGAATTGCTGCGGCAGCTAATAGAGCAGGTCGAGATAGTGATGAGATTAAGTTAGTAGCTGTTACTAAGACGCGCAGTATTGAAGAGATTAAGGAAGTAGTGGACGAAGGAATAGTTGATTTAGGTGAGAATAGAGTGCAGGAGTTAACTGATAAGTATGATCAGATTAGTGATGAGATTAATTGGCATATGATTGGACATTTACAGCGCAATAAGGTAAAATATCTGATGCGGCGACCAAGATGTACTTTGATTCAGTCGTTGGATAGTATGCGCTTAGCTAAAAAGATTAATAAACGTGCCGGAATGGCAGATAGAGTGATGGATGTGTTAGTTCAGGTTAATGTAGCAGGTGATGATAATAAGTTTGGGCTTAAGCCTGAAGAGTTGATGGATTATTTAAAGGAAGTAGCCGAGTTTGAGAACTTACAGGTTAAAGGTTTGATGACGATGGCACCGTATGTAGAAGATACTGAGGAAGTAAGACCTG
>JBNJEL010000054.1:0-12898 GCA_051745835.1 Bacillota bacterium | reverse complement strand
ACTCCGTTAAGTAGGAGACTGAAAGTGACAAATGGACACAATACTGTTATACTATTAGTAGAGTTACAATGACTACTCCGTTAAGTAGGAGACTGAAAGGCAACTAATGGAGAACAGATAACCATTAGATTATTAGGTTACAATGACTACTCCGTTAAGTAGGAGACTGAAAGCTTCTGTAATTGCATCAGCTAGATCATCTATATCTGTTACAATGACTACTCCGTTAAGTAGGAGACTGAAAGGTTGATAAGAATAACCACATTATCGACAGCTTGAGGTTACAATGATTACTCCGTTAAGTAGGAGACTGAAAGGTTGATAAGAATAACCACATTATCGACAGCTTGAGGTTACAATGATTACTCCGTTAAGTAAGAGACTGAAAGCCTCATACTAACCAGCGTTATTGGGTATGATAATTAGTTACAATGACTACTCCGTTAAGTAGGAGACTCAGAATTAAATAGATATTGATATTTTAAGGCTAGCTTTGTAATTGAAGCTAGCTTTTTTATTATGAAATTCGATTTTTTGCTCTTTACTCTCATGCGTCTGGGAATCTTACTTGATATAGTAAAGTTACACTACTTTCAAAGGGGAGGAGATTAATGACTGATAAATCTTTAGTAATTGATGATTATGGTATTTTCGTAGGTAAAAGAAGTGAACGAATAGTAATTAAGAAGAAAGATGAGATAATTCAAGAAGTGCCTTTCTTTAAAGTAGAGCAGATTTTAATTGCTAGCTCTGGAGTTTCCTTTTCTTCTGACTTAATTCATGAATGTTCTAAAGTGGGAATTCAGCTTGACTTTATCTCTTATCGAGGTGATCATTTAGCTAAATTATCCTCCTCAGCAATGTTAGGAACTATCCAAACGCGGCGTCAACAGTTAGCAGCTTATCAAGACCAGCGCGGAGTCCAATTAGCTATTGCCTTTGCACGAGGTAAGATAGAAAATCAGATAGTACTTTTAAAGTACTTAGCTAAAAGTCGCAAGTCTAAAGATAAAGAGTTATATGATTCAATCTATGATACTATTGAAGGTCTAAATAATAACCAAGAAGAGTTATCAGAGATTAAAGGAGCACAAGTAGACCAAGTAAGAAATCTAATTCTATCTAGTGAAGGACGAGCTGCTCAAAAATACTGGCAGGTAGTTAAAGAGATACTTCCAGATTACTTAGAGTTTAGTGGACGCACCACTCAACACGCAGCAGATTTAGTAAATTCACTCCTTAATTACGGTTATGGTATTCTCTATTCTAAAGTATCTGCCGCTATTTTAAGGGCAGGTTTAGATCTATACGCTGGTTTCTTACACGCTGATCGTCCCGGTAAACCTTCATTAACCTTGGACTTAATTGAGGAATTTAGACAGACAGTAGTAGATCGTACAGTTATCGGACTACTTAATCAAGGTATGAGCTTTACAATAGAAGAAGGTAGAATTGTAGATGATGATCGTAAAAGATTAGCCCACAAAATTTTGCAGTGATTAGAAAGTAAAGAGCTATATCGAGGTCAACGTTTTCGAATAGAAGTCATCCTCCAAAAACAAGCTCGGAAGATAGCTTCTTATTTACGCGGGGATGCTGAATACAACTCTTTTGTTAGTGGGTGGTAGTATGCATCTTATATTAATCTATGATATTTCTGATGATAGAACAAGAAATAAGATAGCCGAAGCCTGTAAAGACTTTGGTTTGCAGAGAGTACAGTGGAGTGCTTTTTTTGGTCAACTAAATCGTAATCGCAGAGAAGAGTTAATGTTAAGGATTACCAAATTATTAGAAGGCAAAGAAGGAGATATTAGACTCTATCCTATCTGTAGTAAAGATATAAAGTTAGCCACTCAAATTACTAGAACCTAGTAGATAAGGGGGATAAATGTGATTACCGTTACTGATATTAAGCAGTTTATTTACTGTCCGCGTATTATTTACTTCACTTACTGTATGCCACTTAATATTAAACAGACTTTTAAAATGAAACATGGTAAGGATGAACATCGACGCAGCAAGAACTTATCATCACGTCGTACTTTACAGCGGTATGGATTACAGAAAGGGAAAGAAAAGTTTGAGATAGATTTAGATTCACAGCGGTTAGGTATTAGTGGTAAATTAGATATGTTAGTTATTAATGACCAACTTTATACGCCCATTGAATTAAAATACTCTACTCGCAGACCTGGTTTAAATCATAAGTATCAGTTAATAGCCTATTCTTTACTAGTCGAGGAAGAGTATCAAACCACAATAAATCAAGGTTTAATTCATCTAATTCCACCTAAAGAGACCTTTACAATTGAAATTACAGTCCAACTCAAAACAGAGGTTAAACAGGTTATTACTCAGATAATAGAATTAATTGAGACAGAGAGAATGCCTGATTCAGTTGCTGAAAGTAATAAGTGTATTGACTGTGAGTACAGAAATTTTTGTGGTGATATATAATAAATTAATTCTTGAGAGATACTTCACTTTAAGATATAGTAATAGATAATGAAGAAATTATAGGGGTTGAAAAAGATGTTAGAGATAGTAGAAGATGATATTACACGGCTAGGGATAATGGGCGGAACTTTCGATCCGATTCATAATGGACACTTAGTGACCGCAGAAGAGGCAGCTGATCAGTATAATCTTGATAAGGTACTTTTTGTTCCGTCGGCTAATCCGCCACATAAGACTAATCAGCAGATCTCTCCAGCTCAGGATAGATATATGATGGCTGTCTTAGCGACTATGAATAACTCTAAATTTGATGTTTCGCGCATAGAGATTGAACGAGGTGGGCTATCCTATACCATAGATACTATTCGAAGGCTTAAAGAAGCATTACCTAAGGTCGAGCTCTACTTTATTACCGGAGCAGATGCTATTTTAGATATCTTTTCTTGGAAAGAACCAGAAAAGTTATTAGAGAAATGTCAATTTATAGCTGCTACTCGTCCTGGTTACTCGTTAGATAAGCTACAAGAGGATACTTTTAAGGATTATCAAGAGCAGATTCTGCCACTATCAATTCCGCGACTAGATATTTCAGCTACCGATTTGCGGCAGCGAGTAAGTAAACAGCGACCGATTAAGTATCAACTGCCAGAATCAGTAGCAGCCTATATTTATAAGCGTAAATTATACCATCGAGGTGAGTAAGTTGTTAGAACAAGAGATAATTAAAAAGTTACAGCAGATGATTTCACAAGCTAGATTAGAACATTCGTTAGGAGTGAGGGATACCGCAGCCGATTTAGCAGAGATTCACGGCGTAGATTGCAGCCGAGCTCGTCAGGCAGGATTGCTACATGATTGTGCTAAAGGTATATCCAATGATAACCTGTTGCAAAGAGCAGATGAGTTTGGTATAGTAGTAGATAGTATAGTTCGTGAGGTGCCCAGTTTATTGCATGCGCCAGTTGGTGCTAAGTTAGCTGAGCATAAGTTTGGAGTTGCAGACCAGGCAGTATTGCGAGCAATTAAGCTGCATACTTTAGGCGCCCCGGAGATGAGTAAGTTAGAACAGATTATCTTCATTGCTGATTATATTGAACCGCACCGTGCTATTTCTGGTTTAGAGCAACTGCGTGATCTGGCAGAACAAGATCTAACTACGACTGTCCAACAGATCTGTGATCGTACTTTAGAGTATCATTTAGAGAATCATCAGTTGATTCATCCTCAGACGTTAGCTACACGTAATGCCTTCCTGAGAAAGGATTGATTAAGCTTGAAGCAGCTCTTTTATAAAGTATTAGCTCTAGTAGTGATGGTAAGTATTATAGTAAGCTTAGGTATCTTTCTATTTTTAAATCAGACTAATTATCCTCAGTCGAAATCACCAGAGACTCCCAAACAGAACTTGTTATCTCAGGATAGTATCAACTTTCTCTTATTAGGTACTGATGCTGTTGAAGAAGAGACTACTCGTTCCGATGTAATTATTGTGGCTAGTTTTGCTCCGGAAAGTAAGAAGTTGAGTTTGCTTTCATTACCCCGGGATACCAAGGTAGAGATTCCAGGTGAATCTAAGACTCATAAGTTAAATGCAGCTTATACTTATGGTGGAGTGCCGTTAGTGCTCCAGACAGTCGAAGAGCTATTAGACGTGGGAATTAATTACTACATTAGTACTGACTTTACCGGTTTTCAACAGATTATTAATATTTTAGGCGGAGTTGAGGTTGATGTAGCTAAAGACTTAAAGTATGTTGATCGAGCTGGTGATCTCTATATCGATATTCCGGCTGGAAGGCAGACCTTATCAGGTCGAGAAGCGCTAGATTATATTCGCTTTCGTCAGGGGGCTTTAGGAGATATTGGGCGGATTGAACGTCAACAGAAGTTCATGCAGGCTCTATTAGAGAAAGTGACTTCGCCGCAGTTGTTATTTAAAGCTCCCGAGATCTTAAAGCATATTAAGGATAATGTTCAGACCAATTTACCCTGGTCTACTACATTTAAGTTAGCAGCTAATCTTCCTGCGATGATTGATCAGTTGGGTACCGATCAGGTAGCAATGGAGACTCTGCCCGGTGAGTTTGAAGAAAGTGAAGGTATCAGTTATTGGCAGCCTCACCAGGAGCAGATAGAGATAGTGGTTGATCAATTACTGCGCAGTAAAAATTATCATACTTATCAGCAGACAAAAGTAATTCTTCTCAATGGTAGCGGTAAGGTAGGCTTAGCTAGTCGAGTTCAAGAGGAATTATCGTACTATGGTTATGATATCGTACAGGTTGGCAATGCAGAGCACTTTAATCATCGACAGACCAAGGTCTTCTTTACAGCAGCTAGTAGTGATTCGGCAAAAGAGTTAGCTACAGTTGTAGATGGTCAATTAAAGCCGCTTACTGAAACAGAAAATGTTAAGATTGATCAATCAGCGGTGGGAATTAAGGTCATTCTCGGTACTGATTATACTTTAAAGTAGCTAATCTATATTTTTTAAAGGACTTTTTTGATTAGTAACGAATATTTTATATTAGCAGTGGGAAGATCTATTAAATATATAGAGTTAAATTTAGGGGGCTAAGGTAATTAATATGAATAGTAGAGAGTTAGCACAGCTAATTGCTCAAACAGCAGATGATAAGAAAGCAATAGATATTACTATTCTTGAGTTAGAAGGTATTTCAATTATAGCTGATTACTTTGTAATCTGTAGTGGTAAGACAGATGTTCAAGTTGATGCTATTGCTAAAGCAGTAACTAATGAAGTAGGAGACCATCCCGAAGTAGAATTACAGCGTAAGGAAGGTTCTAAGGAAGCAGGATGGTTATTATTAGATTATGCAGATGTAATTGTTCATATCTTCCGTCAGGACGAGCGGCAATTCTATGAACTAGAGCGATTATGGGGCGATGCTGAAGAGATAGAGTGGCAGGAAGTTTAAATCTGATTTGACAAAGTAGATTAGATAAGTTATACTGTCTACTAGTTGAGAATATTTACTCTATAAGTGGGGATATAGCTCAGTGGGAGAGCGCTTGTCTGGCAGACAAGAGGTCGAGGGTTCAAGTCCCTCTATCTCCACCAGAAATAATTTAGATATAAATAGTAGGTCGCCATACATTCCTCGTCCTAGCAGTGTCTTGTTAGTGATGAGGATTTTTTAATATTTAAGCAAGTTTAATTCTAAGAGAAGTCAAGAGGAGGAGAAGAGATGCAGGATAATTATAACTTTAATCAGATTGAAGAAGAGTGGCAGCAGTACTGGGATCAAGAAGAAATCTTTACAACTGAGGTAGAGGAAGATAAACCGAAACACTATACCCTAGAGATGTTTCCTTATCCATCCGGAAACCTTCATATGGGACATGTTCGTGTCTATTCAATTGGTGATGTCATTGCCCGCTTTAAACGAATGCAAGGCTATAATGTCTTACATCCGATGGGCTGGGATGCTTTTGGTTTGCCGGCGGAGAATGCAGCTATTGAACGCGATATTCATCCTAATGATTGGACGCGGGATAATATAGCTAATATGAAGGACCAGCTTAAGAAGCTAGGGCTTAGTTATGATTGGAGTCGCGAAGTAGCAACCTGTCAGCCTGATTACTACAAATGGACGCAGTGGCTCTTCTTACAGCTATATAATGAAGATTTAGCTTATAAAGAGGAGTCAGCAGTTAATTGGTGTCCTAGCTGTGAGACGGTATTAGCTAATGAGCAGGTAGTGGACGGCGGTTGCGAACGCTGCGAATCAGAAGTGATAGATAAGAACTTAGCTCAATGGTTCTTTAAGATTACCGATTATGCTGATGAACTATTAGCTGATCATGAATTGCTAGATGATTGGCCTGATAGAGTAAAGACGATGCAACAAAACTGGATTGGTCAGAGCGAAGGTGTTGAGATTGACTTTCCAATTGATGGACTTGATGAAGAATTAAATGTCTTTACGACTCGTCCGGATACAATTTATGGAGCTACATATATGGTCTTATCTCCGGAACATCCATTAGTCTCGAAATTAACTGCTGGGACTGAGCAAGAAGAGGAAGTCTTAGATTTTGTAGCTAAGATGGAAGAACAGGAAGAAGAAGAACGTACTGGATCGGATGCCGAGAAGTTAGGAGTCTTTACTGGTGCTTATGCGATTAATCCTGTAACTCAAGAGCGGATTCCTATCTTAGTCGCTAATTATGTCTTGATGAGTTATGGTACAGGAGCAATTATGGCGGTACCAGCTCATGATGAGCGGGACTTCTCTTTTGCTCAGAAGTATGATCTAGATATTAAGGTTGTAGTACAGCCTGAGGATGAAGAGTTAAGTGCTGATGATTTAGAAGAGGCTTATACTGATGATGGAGTGCTGACAAACTCCGATTTCTTAAATGGTTTAGATGTTGAGACGGCGTTTGATAAGATCACTGATTATATGGAAGAAGAAGGTATTGGAACGCGAGAGACTAATTATCGACTACGTGATTGGCTAGTTTCGCGTCAGAGATACTGGGGTACACCGATTCCAATTATCTACTGTGATGAGTGCGGAGTAGTACCAGTACCAGAAGAGGACTTACCGGTAGAACTACCGACAGATGTTGAGATTACAGGTGAGGGTAAGTCACCATTAGCTCAGGTAGAAGACTTTGTTAATACTACCTGTCCTGAGTGTGGTCAAGCAGCTCGCCGTGAGACAGATACAATGGATACTTTTGTTGATTCTTCTTGGTACTTCTTAAGATATACTGATGCTAATAATCCAGAGGAGATCTTTGCTACCGATAAGGCTAATTACTGGATGAATGTTGATCAGTATGTTGGTGGGATTGAGCATGCTATCTTACACTTACTTTACGCCCGCTTCTTTATGAAGTTTATCAATGATCTCGGTTTAACTACTGCTCAGGAACCATTTGAAAGATTATTAGCCCAAGGAATGGTGCTTAAAGATGGAGCTAAGATGTCAAAGTCGAAGGGAAATGTAGTTGATCCACTTGAGATCATTGATAGTTATGGCGCCGATACAGCACGAATCTTTATTCTATTTGCTGCTCCGCCAGAGAAAGATTTAGAGTGGGATGATGAAGGAGTGCAAGGTTCGGCACGTTTCTTGAAACGGATTTGGCGTGTAACTGCAGAGTATGTTGACCAGCTTCAGGAATTAGATTTAGATAACTTAGAGCTAGATAACTTAGATAAAACAGAAAAAGAGTTACATCGTCAGATTCATGTAGCAATTAAAGAAGTAACTGAAGATTTAGAGGATAAGAAGCAATTCAATACAGCCATTAGTTCGATTATGGAGTTAGTTAATGGCATCTATCAGTACCGCGATCAAGCTAATGAAGTGCGAAGTGATCTAATTGGTCTAGCAATTAAGGTCACTACTCTCTTATTAGCGCCGTTTGCACCTCATATTACTGATGAGATTTGGACTAAGTTAGGTTATGAAGAGAGCATTCATCTACATGATTGGCCCGAGTATGATCAAGAGGCATTGAAGAAGGATGAAGTGACGATTGTAGTACAGGTTAATGGTAAAGTAAGAGATAGAGTAGAAGTAGCTGCTGATATCTCTGAAGAAGAGCTAAAGGAAGTAGTATTAGTACAGGATAAAATTCAAGATTATTTAGCTGATCAGGAACTAGTGAAGACGATTGTTGTACCGCAGAAGTTAGTTAACTTAGTTATTCAGTAGAATTAAAGATATAATCGAGTAAGCAGTTAAAACCCTCTTGTTATCATTTGATAATAAGGGGGTTTTTATCATTTGATGCAGGAAATTTGAACTGCTAAGTTTAAATAAGTTATTGTTGGTAGAAAAAGGTGGAAAAGGAGGAAACGGTGTTGTTTAAATTTAGTCGGCGGGAAGAGATGATTATAGCGGTAATAATAATTACGATTGTGGTGGGCAGCGGTAAGTTAGTCGTTGATCACTGGCAAAGCAGTAATACTGGAGCAAATAAATTTGTAGCTGATGCTGCAAGTGAAAGTGAAGAAGATAAAGTATCACAATCAGAATCTAAAGAACAAGCGACTACTTCCCAAACTGCTAAGCAGATCTTAGTCCAAATTGGAGGAGCGGTTAATCGACCAGGGGTTTATCGATTATCAACAGGGGCAAGAGTATTTGAACTTATCGAACGGGCTCAAGGAGCTACTAATCAAGCAGACTTAGACCAGCTTAACTTAGTAGATCAGCTTAGAGATGGTGAAAAGATTATTGTACCAACTAAAGATACAGCTAGTGCAGCTAATAATTTAGCAAGAGAGGACAAATCTTCAACAGCTAGTGATACTAAAGGTCAGTCAAGTCGAGGTTTGATTAATCTTAATACTGCAACTAAGAGTGAACTAGAACAGTTATATCGTATCGGGCCAGCTACAGCAGAGAAAATTTTACGGTATCGTCAACAGCAGGGCAGTTTTCAAACTATATCAGAGTTAAAACAGATATCTGGTATTGGAGAGAAGACTTATCAGCAGAATAAAGATAGATTGACTGTGCAATGAAGTTTTGGCGATTAGAAGCTCCGTGTTTAATCTTACTACTTCCTCTGCTGGTGGGGATTATAATAGGAGCTCAATTTGATCTATCTCTTTTATTACTGTTAATTAGTAGTTTGATATTCTCGATTCTGGTTGTCATCAGCTGGTATTATCAATCTGAGCTGACTGTTATCTTGATTTTAATTCTCATCTTACTATTAGGTTGTACTTTAGTGCAGCGTTTAGAATTTAGATATCATCATCCGCAGTCAATTCGTAATTATGCAGGAATTGATTTAATATTAAAGGGTAGGATTACCAAAGTAGAGTTAACTGCTCAACAGCAAGCTGATTATACTATTAAACCCCGACAGATTAAAATTAATCAAGAGTGGCGGGAGGTGAAGTATGGTCAACTCTTAATTAAGGACTTTCCTCATAGATATACTGTCGGTGATTTAGTAGAGGTTAGAGGTCAGTTAGAGCTACCGCCGACTAATCGCAATCCAGGTGAGTTTTCGTATCGTAAGTATCTCTATCGTAATGGTATCTATCTGTTAGCATCTAATCCAGCTCTGGTTGAAATGAAATTAGTAGCGCAACAAGGTAATTACTTAGTCAGATTGATTAACTACTTTAAAACAGAAGCTAGACAGATTATTGATCAGACCTTAACTGAACCTAACAATTATTTAATTAGAGGACTCTTGTTAGGAGAGCGAAATTTAGTTCCACAAAAGATTAGTCAGCAATTTAGAGAGTTGGGATTAAGTCATCTCTTAGTTATTTCGGGGTTTCACGTTAGTTTATTAATTTTAATTATAGGCAGTATCTTAAATAGTTTGCAATTACCTCCGTTGGCTAAGAATATAGGGTTAATCTTATTAATTAGTGGTTATCTGTTATTAGTGGGATTTCAGCCTTCTATTTTGCGAGTAAGTATTGTGGTTATACTCTATTTAATAGGTGTAATTTTAGAGCGGGAGAGTAATATCTATAATCTATTAGCATTAGCTGCTGGTTTAATGTTAATTTATAATCCTTATTATCTATTTCAAGTAGGATTTCAATTATCTTTTTCAATTGTGCTGACTATTATTTATTTAACTCCTGAATTAGAAGCTAGATTAAGTCTAGTACCGAACTTTATAGCTACTAGTATTGCAGTGTCAGTGGCAGCTTTAATTGGAGCGGCGCCACTGTTAATCTTTCACTTTAATTATCTATCTTTTGTACCGTTGGTGGGTAATTTTTTAGTGCTGCCGTTAGTTAGTCTAATTATCTTCTTTAGCTTTATTGGTTTAATGCTGGGGAATTTGCACCTGATATTTGCTGAGCTGTTAAATGGCGTTACTGCTTTGTTGTTAGACTGGTTATTAAGAGTAGTTTATTTTCTGGATTACTTTAAGTTTTTGAGCTGGCGTTTGGTTAGACCGAACTATTTAGTGATTGGACTCTACTACTTCTTAGTCTATCAACTGCGTTATCTATTAGCTTGGGAAGTAGTTCCTGGTCTCTATCGTAAGGGAAAACGAATTATAGTTACTCTATTAATTATTCTAGTGGTCTGTTTAATAATTAACTTTAACTTCTTCGGTCATAATAATTTGGAGATCATCTTTTTAGATGTAGGACAGGGAGATGCTGCTTTCTTAACGCTGGATTCTGGTGCTCAAGTTTTAGTTGATGGCGGAGGAGATGGAGATAGAGTAGCGGACTTTTTCTATCACAATGGGGTACGAAGTCTAGATTTATTGATTATCTCCCACTTTCATCGCGATCATATTCGAGGGTTAGTTAGAGTGCTAGAGGAGTTTACCGTCAAACAGGTTTTAATGCCTCAACCTGTAGTTGATAATTCATTAGTGACTAAGCTTTATAAAATAATGAACGAAGAAGAGATTAATTATCAGATAATTGAAAAGTCGGGAGCTTTAACTTTAGTTAATACCAAATTAGATTTTTATAATTTAGATATTTCTGATCCGAGTGCTAATAATAACTCTTTAGTTGTACGGTTGGATTATGATCGGTTTCAACTATTATTGATGGGTGATGGCGAACGAGAATTAGAGAATTACTTATTAAGTAAAAAGTTAGAGTTAGCTAGCGAAGTATTGAAAGTCGGACATCACGGTAGTGCTACTTCAAGTCAACAGTCTTTCTTGAGGAAGGTTAGTCCGCAGTTAGCTGTAATTTCAGTTGGTAAAGATAATCAGTATAATCTACCTGATAGCAATACTACTGCTAGATTAGAAGAAATTTCTAATAAAGTATTGATGACTAAAGAACAGGGAGCAGTAATTATTCAAAGCAATGGTCAACAGTTTTGGTTAGAAGATTAGTAATAAATTTCAATTTAAAATAAAATAAGAATAATAGCAACAATAGAGGAGCTGTAGATAGGAATATGAAGTTAATTGATTTAATGGAAGATTTCTTGCAGTGGATTGAGGTAGAGAAAGGGTACGCTCAATCTACATTAAAGGCTTATGAGTATGATATTATGTTATTTCTGCGCTGGTATCAGGGAAGTTTTAAGAAAGGACAGAATAGAGAACAGTTAAAAAGTAAGTTAAGAGCGGTAAGTTTAGCAGAAGTTGAAGTGGATGATCTTAGAGCATTTATTGTCTATTTAGCCCGGGAGTTAGATTACTCGAATACTACTCGCTGTCGTAAGATAGCATCTTTAAAGTCATTTTGGAACTATCTCTGTAAGATCCGGAAGGTAACTGATAATCTTGCTTCAGATTTAGCACTACCTAAAAAGGAGCCGACAGCAGAGATCTATCTTAAACAGCAAGAGATTAATCGATTGTTTCAAGCAGTTGATTGCGTATCAAGAAATACTGCTCGGGATAAGTGTATCTTAGCTATGTTATTATATACTGGGATTCGCGTTAGTGAGTGTATTAATCTGAATTTAGTAGATGTTGACCTAGATAATCAGACGGTGCGGATAGTTCGCGGTAAGGGTGGTCGTTCGCGAATGATCGGGATTAATCAAGAATTGCTACCTTATATTAGAGAATATCTTACCTTTAGAAATGAGTTAATGATAGCAGGAGATCCCTTCTTTATTAGCGAACGTGAGCAGCGGATAAGTAAGCGTACTCTCCAATATCACTTTAAGCGCTGGGTAGCAGAGGCAGATTTGCCACAGGAGGTAACTGTACATAAGTGTAGACATACCTTCTTAAGCCACTTATGTCAAAATGGAGCATCTTTAGCTGAAATCAAACAAATTTCTGGTCATAAAAATTTAGCTAGTTTACAGCGATACCTACATAATGATCAACAGCGTTTAAATGAGATTGTAAATAAGGTTTCATATCGGTGATCTTTATTTAAATATCTTTAGGGAAGTAGCAGACAAATTCTGTGCCAAAACCTTCCTCACTATTTATCTGTAATTCACCTCCAGCCTCTTCGACTAATGATTTAATAATATGCAAGCCAAAGCCTCTACCAGTTCCTTTAGTCGAGAATCCGGGCTGGAATATCTTATTGATTAAATCTTCTTGAATTGCTGGGCCGCTGTTATAAACAGTTAGAATATAATTATTTCTTCTATTTTCTCCTCTTACTTCAATTCTACACTTTTCATCAAAGTCCTTAGTGGCATCAATAGCATTATCTACTAAGTTGGAGATTACTCTAAATACTTTATTAATCTGCAGATTTATACTTTCGATACCTGCTTCTACTTCATAATCGAAGTTTAGCCCTGCTTCTTGAGCTTCTTTCTTCTTAGGAATTAGGATTGTTTCTAAAATAGAGTTGGAGACTTGGGATTGATCAAACTTAATTTTAGCTAAATCTTGGCTTAATGATTTAATATAATCTTTTGCTTCTCCATTCTTATTAAGCTGTACCATACCGTAGATGGTTTGTAAGTGGTTAGAAAAGTCATGTTTTTGACTACGCAGGTTTTTAATTAGTTCTTCATTCTTA
>JBNJEL010000053.1:0-13108 GCA_051745835.1 Bacillota bacterium | reverse complement strand
CTTCGGCAACAGTAAAGGTAAAGTCTCCGGTAGCTGGTTCAACCTGTCCTCCGCTTAAACTCTTAGCATAGAGCCCGCGGTCTACTGCACCAATTATCTCATCAGGCTCTGACTTACCCGGCGCAATAAAGGTATTAGTCATTCGCGGCACAGGACGTGATTGGTAGGATTGACGACGACCATTACCTGTCGAAGCTCGCCCTTCCTTCTTAGCTGTCTTGAAATCATACATATAATCAGTTAAGCGACCATCTTCAATCAAAACTGTCTTCTGCGCTGGAGTTCCTTCATCATCTACACCAAATGAACCCCATTCATTGAGTAATGTCGCATCATCAATTGCAGTAACTTTCTCATTAGCTACCTGCTCTCCAATCCGCTCCGTATAGACTGACGAACCTTTATCAATCGCATCAGCTTCTAAACCATGTCCACAGGCTTCATGAAATAGTACTCCACCAAAACCGTGATTGATCACGACAGGCATGCGAGCAGAAGGAGCTGGTCGTGCCTCTAACATAGTAATTGCTTTCTCACCTGCTTGTCGTCCTACTTCGGCGGGCGGATACTGATCAAATAGTTCAAAACCTACGTGTCGTCCCGGCGTCTCACGACCAGTCTGGATAATCTCACCATCCGAAGCAATAGCATTAACCATTAATCGAGTACGAACTCGCTCATCCTCAACTAAACGACCTTCAGAGTTAGCAATTAAGACCTGCTGACTATAATCTACGTAACTGACCATCACCTGTTGAATGCGCGAATCAACATCCCGGGCTGCTTGATTAGCAGTCTCTAAAATTCCTTTCTTCTTAACTTTAGCTATCTGTTCTGGACGACGCTTAATCTGATGAACTAATTGCGGCTTACTGCGTGATAGATTATTAATCGTCTGATTACCACTTACTTTACTAGCTGTACCGGCTGCCTGAGCGGTTTCGATTAAAGAAGCTAATGTTAAATCATCGGTATAAGCATAAGAGACCTGCTCACCGTTGATAACTCTAATCCCTACGCCTAAATCATAACCGGTCTTCACCTCTTCTAACTGATTATTCTCCATACTTAACTGATTACTCTCTTTTTGCTCCCAAAAAAGTTCAGCAAACTCTCCACCTCGTTCTAAAGCCGCTTGTAAAACCTGATTTATCTCTGCTTCACTTAACATCTAGTTCCCTCCTTAACAGTTATCTACTTACTGCTGATGCATATCGCGCCAATTAGTGCCTACCTTAACATCAACCTGTAATGGTACCTTTAAATCAATAACCTCTTCCATCTTCGTCGTCATTACACTGACTAATTGCTCTAGCTCAGCTTGCGGCACTTCAAAGATTAGTTCATCATGTACCTGTAATAACATCTGACTCGTCAACTTTTCTTCCGCTAAAACATTCTCTGCTGCTAACATTGCTAATTTCATAATATCGGCTGCACTACCCTGAATCGGAGTATTGATTGCCATTCGTTCACCGAAGCTACGACGATGATAATTACTACTATTGATCTCCGGTAAGTAGCGGCGGCGATTTAAGATTGTCGTGACATAGCCATCACTTTTAGCCTGGTCAATCTGCTGATCCATATACTCTTTTACTTGCGGATAACGGTCTAAGTATTGATTAATATACTCCTCTGCCTCTGATTTACTAACATTAATATCCTGTGCTAAACCCCACGGACTTATTCCATAAGCAATTCCAAAATTGATTGCTTTTGCCCGCCGGCGTTTCTGTGAAGTAACTTCCTCCTCGGCTAAACCAAAGACCTCTGCTGCTGTCTTAGTATGGATATCTCTATCCTCTTGATAAGCCTTAATTAGATTCTCATCACCAGAGATATGTGCTAAAATTCTCAACTCTATCTGCGAATAGTCGATTGCCACTAATTGATGTTCTTCCTCAGCCACAAAGACACTCCTAATCTTACGTCCTTCCTCAGTTCGAATCGGGATATTCTGGAGGTTAGGGTCAGTGCTACTTAAGCGTCCTGTCGCTGTTACTAATTGATTAAAGGAAGTATGGATGCGCTCCGTTATTGGATTAATTAGTTCCGGCAGCGGATCGACATAAGTAGACTTTAACTTTTGATACTGCCGATACTCTAAGATCAACGGTACAATCTCATGCTGATCCTCTAACTCTTCTAATACATCAGCGCTAGTCGAATAACCGGTCTTAGTACGTTTAATTACCGGCAACCCTAACTTTTCAAAGAGAATCTCACCTAACTGTTGGGGAGAATTAAGATTAAACTCCTCACCTGCTAACTGATAAGCACGACTGCGCAGTTGCTCTAACTTCTCTTCTAACTGAGCTGCTAAATCTTCTAACTTCGCTTGATCTACTTTAATTCCATTAAGCTCCATCTCAGCTAAGATAGGAATTAACGGTAACTCTAGATCAGTAAAGAGCTCCATTAAATCATACTCTTCTAACTGAGCCATTAATTCTTCCCTTAACTTAAATAGCGCTTTAACCTGCTGTACTTCCGCTGCACCTTGCTCTTCTACCTCTGCTAACTCTAACTGTAAGTAATCACCTAAAATTGTAGCTAAATCCTGCTCCTTAGCTGATGGTTCTAATAAGTAAGCTGCTACTAGTGGATCAAACTTAAGTCCCTCTACTTCAATTCCCTGTTCTAATAAGTAAGTTAGATTAGCTTTAGAGTGGATACTTAGCTTCTCTAAATCGTTACTGATAAAGTACGGCTTTAACTTAGCCACAGCCTGCTCTATCTCTAACTCTCTGCCATCTAGATAATAACTCTGCTGAGAAGTTGCTACTGCTAACCCGACGACTTCCTGCTGATAAGGCTCAGTCGAGCTAAAGTTAAACTTAAAGCTAAAACGATCTACCTCAGCTAAGTCAGCCATCAATTTACCGAGTTGTGCAATATCTGTAATTACTTTATAATCCTCCGGTGTTTCTAAAACTTGGTGGCCGCCAAACTCCTTTAATAATGTATTAAACTCCAACCGATCAAAGACCTCAATTAATTGCTCTTGATCCGGTTCTTCGAGCTTACACTGCTCTAAGTCATATTCGACTGGCACATCGACCTTAATCGTCGCCAACTCTTTACTCATCCGGGCTCGATCTGCCTGCTCTTTAAGCGTCTGCTTCCGCTTTTTACCTGAAACTTGATCGATATTCTCTAATACTTCCTCTAAAGAGTCAAACTGATGGAGTAACTTAGTTGAGGTCTTATCGCCAATCCCATCAACCCCAGGAATATTATCAGATGAATCCCCCATCAGCCCCTTCTTATCGATTAACTTCTTAGGCTCTAATTGATACTCTTCTCTAAATTTCTCTAAATCATAATCTACTATATCGGTAATGCCGCGTTTAGTATACCTAATCGTTGTCTGGTCAGTAATTAGCTGCAGTGCATCCCGGTCACCGGTTACAATTGTAACCTCATAACCTGCTTCTTCTGCCTGACGAGCTAGAGTACCAATAATATCATCCGCTTCATAGCCCTCGAGCTCCAAAGTGGGAATCCTAAAGCCAGCTAAGACCTCTTTAGTCAGTTCAAACTGCGGCTTTAACTTATCCGGTGTCTCCTTACGATTAGCCTTATAGTCTTGATATTCCTCATGACGAAAGGTATCACCAGCTAAATCAAAAGCAACCGCTAATAGATCGGGATCCTCCTCCTCAATTAACCGTAATAACATCTTAGTAAAACCGAAGACACCATTAGTACATAAGCCCTCTGATGTCTGTAAACTATCCGGCAGCGCATAGAAAGCGCGGTGTAATAAACTACTGCCATCTAATAAAAATAACTGCTGCTTATCTGACATAATACTCCTCCTCTTATTCCTCAGTACGATTATAAACTGTAATTTTACGTGCTTTACCCTGTTGATTGAGAATAATTCCTACTATATCTCCTGCCTGTAAGTTACTAAAATTAACTTGTTGATCACGAATATAGAACTTAGCTCGCTTAGCAATTAAGATGGGATTTTCCACTTGGTCATGATGATCACCAGCATGTAGCTTAATCTCGATTGCTCGCGGTTTACTCTTTAACTTCTTAATTTCACCTTCAATGTGAATCTCACCTTGATTAGACTGCGCTACATCTTTTGATTCGGCTTGATCAGGCTTTAATTCACTACTGAAATTCTTAGTACCATTAATTAATGATGATAAATCCTGCTTAATAGCAGTAATATTAACCCCGGCAACAGTTAACTGAGAATTAGTTAAATTCTGATAACCAGTTGATAATAACATAGCAACTCCTAAAATGATTATCGCTAGGAATAATTTCTTCATTAATCAATCACCTCATCTATCCGCAATTTACTACTTGATTTCTTTAATTAATACTTCCGCAAAAGATAGCTAATCCCTGTTAAAATTAGAAATTTAGGATAAATAAAGAGGAGTAAGTAACTCTAGCTATGAGACTCATAAATTACATCAACTAAAAGATAGATATAGCTTAGCGCTTATGGTATCATTTAAATTAGAACTAAGGAGAGGAGTCTGATGATGCAGAAAAGAGTTATTATCATATCATTAATTGCACTTTTAATTGTAGGATTTAGTCTACCAGTTTATGCTACCAATTATGCAACAGACATTACTGGACACTGGGCTTACGAAGAGATTACGAACTTACTAAGCAAAGATATTTTACAGACTTATGACGGGAACAAATTCAAACCCAATCAACCAATTACCAGAGAGGAGTTTGCTGTTGGTCTGGCTAAAGGACTGGAGTTAGAGATGGTCTTTACGACTAACTTAACAGATATTCAAAGCCATCCAGCCAAGGGGTATATCGCCTCATTAGTCCACAAGCAGATCATTACCGGCTATCCTGATCAGACCTTTCGACCGGATAAAGAGATTAGTCGAGCTGAGTTAGTTACAATGTTAATCAGGGCTTTAGAGTTAAATCGAACTGAGACAGAGATTAAGCTTAAAGATAAGCAGTACAGCGATATTCCCGCGACTGATTACTGGGCTAATAACTCCATTAACCTAGCTTCCAAATTAAAGATTATTAATGGCTATCCTGATGGTACATTTAGACCACAAGCTCCAGTAACACGAGCGGAAGCAGCCAAGATGTTACACCACACCTTACAGCTGAGAATAATTGACGGTACTTTGCAAGCTAAGTATCCAACTGCTAATAAGATTAAAATTAAGAAGAGTGATGGTACAGAGATGGTTCTAGTTGTAGGTGATGAAGCACTAATTGGTCGTAATAATCGGCTAGTAGATCTAACAGAGTTAAAAACAAATGATAATCTACATCTGTTAGCAAATCAAAATAATAAAGTTGAGTACTTAAAGGCATACGGGGTAATTACTAAAGCAGATGTAGCTGCCGAAGTAAGTGATTTAAGTAATGGACTCTTCGATCCACAGGAAGTGATGAAACTCTCACAAGGAGATACAGAAGTGGTAAAAAAGAAGGCTAAAGAGAAAGTTAGCCAGCTTACTAATGACTTCTTGTCACCACATGATTTAGAATTGATTGCTCATGGAGATTATGAACGTTTGGAGCCAAAGTTAAGAATAGGCATTGAAACGCAACTAATTAAGCAAGGCTTGACCTATCAAGAAGCAGCAGCCCTTCTCGATACTGATTGGAATGCGCTTGAAGATCTTGGTCAAGAGCGTTTAGTAGAAGCAGTTGCTATGAAGGCTGGATTGCCAGTTGATGTAACGAAAGCCTTATTAGATCAAAACTGGACACGACTAAGAAAGTTAGCTGAAGTGGAGCTAATTCAACGGGCTGCATCTAAAATGTTAACCAGTGATCTATTATCTTAAGTCTTAGAGCCTGCTTGATAATCAAGCAGGCTCTTTTCTATTTTCCGTTGAATTAGGCTTGCAAATTTAGAGGTCATATGTTATTATATTAAATGTGCCGAAGTGGCGGAATTGGCAGACGCGTTGGATTCAAAATCCAATGGAGCCTCGCTCCGTATGGGTTCGACTCCCATCTTCGGCACCATTAATATAATAGGGATTGTGACACCTGCCTTTGAGGCAGGATTTTTTATTGTGATTTAATTGATAATACCTTGGGATAGCATATTATATAAATTAAATTCATAAAGCTCTACTTGATTAATCTTCAACTCACTCTTACATAACTCTATATAATGATTATCCATTAATCGTTCTATTATTTCTTCTGGCTGTTTTAAAAACACTGACTTATCTTCTTTATCCTCACTGTATTTAATCCAATATAGTAAATCATACCAATTATCATAAATCTTTGTCCTATACTTATCACGAACATTAAAGATAGCATCTCGTTCCATATTAATAACTACATTATATATTTGCGATTCTGCTGGCAATAAGTCGCCAACTAACTTTTTAACATCAATTACATGTTGCTTATTCTGTAGATAGGGATTTCTTCTACTACCTTTATAATTACCATTATAAATTTTCCAATTCTGCTCAGTACTTGTCCCTACAATTAATCCACGCCATTTTTTAACTTCAATCACATATAAATTCTTACGACCAATTATTAAAGAATCTATCTGTCTTAAGTAATCATTATTACCTGCAAAATAAAGATTATTAATCACCCTAAAATCACTATCTTTCAAAATATTAACTACTTTCTTAATAAATTCATCTTCACCTTCATCTCCTCTACATTTATTAGCTGAATTACTTTTGGGACTAGTATAGTTCTGATAAGATTGTAATCCAGTAACTGCATGACTACCATTACATAAAAATATAATAAAGAATAACATGCCAGGATACAAAAAATAATTATAATAACTACTAACCTCATAACAATAACCTATAAAAAAAGCAAAACTAATTGAAAATAACACTGAACTAATTTTACGCTGTTTAGTTGCTTTTTTTACTTTAATCTGTTGATTAACTTTCATAAATTGCGGTGAAAAATTTGACTCTGTCCGTGACTTAATTATCTCTGCCACTTTTAATTCCCCCTATTAAACATCTAATAAATTCTCATCACTTAAACTTCGTAGTATACTTAATACTAGTTAATTTAATAAACAACTTATATAATCTCCCCAAAACCGACTAAAAATCTAGATAATAAAACTAACTTAGATCATTTAATCAGCTACTTAATCTACTATCTCAATTATTTCTTCTCCACATTGAGCACAAAACTTAGCATCCGAATCTAATTCTAAATTACAATTAGGACATTCAATTACTAATTCCTGACCACACTGTTGACAAAACTTAGCTCCTTTTGCAACTTCAATTTGACAGTTAGGACATTTTTCAACCTCTTGTTCTTCATCTTCACCTACCACTTTACTTCCACAATTAGTACAATAATCATTATCTGCTAGAACATATTCATCACAATTACCACACTTTACTTTCTCAGCCTCCAATAAATTATCATCATTACTTTCTTCTTCTAAAGCTAGATGATCATCATTGTCGGCAGTCAATTTATTCTGAATCTTTTTTCGTTGTTCTTGATTATACTGTTGATTAGCCTTTACCTCGCGTTTAATATTCTCAGTATCCTTATGTAATTCATCTATCTCTTCTTCAACCTCTAAATCCTTCACAAATGCTAGTCCTAAACCTGCTAACAAAGGTGAAGTAAATATAGCTAAAATTCCCCATAAAACCGGATTTCGACCTTTCTGACTAGCAAAATAAGCTACTACTCCACAAAAAATAAACCAAATTAACATATTAAATTCTCCCTTCTAAAGTTAATTATTAACTGATTGAAACTTGCTTAAAATTGTATTAAGATATCTATTCTTATTAATCCCTACACGATTATTCTGATTGACAATTACAAAACTAATCTTCTCTACCAAATTACTAATCTCACCAGTTATATTTAAATCAATATACAGCTCCTCTGTAGATAATAAAGAAATTACTTCATTTAAATCATCAACTAACTCTGATAAATAATCTTCACCACCTTTAATTCTAAGTTGTCTAGGAGTCCTTAACTCAATATTAATAGAACTAGAACTATAATCGACATTATATTCAAAATAATCATATTGAGACTGAAATTGAGCTAACTTATCTTTAAACTGCTCATAATTATCAAATTCAAAATAATCATCCAGTGATTTAGTACGTAAAATAAATTTACCATTTAAATTTAACTGATAAAATGATAAAAATCTACTCCAAAGTTTAAATTTAATTATCAGATAAGTTATAATCAATCCCAAAGCAGCTGCCATTATCCAAATTATAGCCTGAACTGATAAATTTTCAGTTAAAAAATGATAAACTGGATCAATATCTAAGATATCAAAACTAACCAATCCCCCTAAGCTAACTACCAAAATAAATCCCACCATCAAAAATAAATATTTATTCATCTCATCACTCCTTTCATGATATTTAACATTTGTCTATTATAGAAATTAACTAAAAGATAAATATTATCCTGCTTAAACCTAAAATTCAACATAAATCTAATCTTATAACATACAAAAACCTGGTGCTCACACACCAGGTCATTTAAACTTAAATTTAATTGTTAGCCTAATAATCTCATTACTAAACCACCGACACCAAAAGCAGTAATCCAGCTACCGAACCAGATAGCTATTGATTCTTTCCAGTTACGCTCTTTAATCATAATCATCATTGCTGCTATGCAAGGAACAAAGAGAGTAATTGTAATTAATGATACCGTAGTCTGTATCGGCGTCATAGCTAAATCACTTAAACCGGCTGCTCCAAAGTCACGTCGAACAATTCCCATAATAAAGGCTACCGCTGCTTCCTTCGGTAAACCTAACCACCCGACTGTCAAAGGAGCTACTGCTTCTTGAATCATCTCTAAGATGCCAAAGTAATCCATCAACGTAATCAACATTGCCCCCACCGCAAAGATAGGACCAGCTTCCTTAATAAAGAACTTAGACTTAATATATGTCTTCTGTAAAACATTAGTTAGCTTTGGTACTCTTAGCGGCGGTAAATCAATTAATAAATCCGTTGACTTACCAGGTAATACTTTATTTAAGAAAACACCTGCTACCACATAAACAATAAAGATAGTTAAAGCATAGATAATGAAGAACTTAATTCCTAATGGCGCAATTAATCCGGCTATTACACCCAACTGAGCCGAGCAAGGAATTGCTAAACCAAGCAAAAAGATTGCAATAATTCGCTCGCGCTTCGAACCTAAGAGCCGAGTAGTAATAGTAGCCATTGTTACACAACCAAATCCTAATAACATTGGAATAATAGCTCGTCCATTCAAACCTAACTTATTTAACATCCGATCGACTAAAGTAGCAATCCGCGGTAGATAACCTGAATCCTCCAGTAGCGATAGGAAGAAGTAAAATCCAGCTACTAGCGGTAGTAATAAACCAAAAGTATAAGTTACTGTCATTGTCAGAACGCCAAACTCTCCAATCAATAACTCACTAAGTAGTGAAGCCTGAGGAATAATTCCATCAACAAGTTTCCTAATAAATGGCTCATAAGTACCAGCAAAGACCTGACCTTCAGTAAAATCTACTACTGTCTGAGCTACAAAGACACCAATAAATTGATAGACTAAGTAAAGTGCTACCAATAACATCGGAATTCCAGTCAGCGGTCGTACCATCAGCTGACCTAACTTTGTCTTAAATGAAGACTTCTCTACCTGTTGAGTAATCACTTGTTCAACTATCTGATTAATCCGTTCCCGACGTTCTTTATAGATCTGCTCTCGATAATTTTGAGCCTCTAAATTATGTTTCGCACTTACATCCTCATCACCTTCTAAGACTAATAACGCTTCCGCTTGACTTCCAGTCTCTTCAGTAACTTTCCTCAGTTCCTCTTCTAACTGTAAGCTGCTATTACCTACTTGAGCTTGATCGATTGTCTGAGCTAACTCTTCTAATCCTTGACCATCAGTAGCAATCGTTGGAACTACCGGTACTCCTAACTCTTCACTTAATTTATCTATATCAATATCAATTCCTTCGCGATGGGCTTCGTCCATCATATTCAAAGCTACGACTACCGGTATTCCCATATCAATAATCTGTTGAGTTAAGAAAAGATCACGATCTAGGTGCACAGCATCAACTACATTAACTACCACATCAGCTGATGCAATTACATCTCGAGCAACAATCTCCTCATCATTAAATGAAGATACTCCATAAACTCCTGGTGTATCTAAAACTATATCATCCTTATACTTGCCGGAACTAATATCCAAAGTTGTACCAGGATAATTAGAAACATCAACATAAGCTCCTGTGAAATAATTAAAGAAAATAGACTTACCTACATTAGGATTTCCGGCTAAAACTATCTTATTTGATCCCTCTGGTATATCTACTTGATAACTAATATCGCAACAATCCATTTCTGACCCTCCTACGACAATTACTTAACTTGTAACTCAATCTGTTCAGCTAAACCTCTACCAATCGCTAACTCTTGTAAGTTTCGTTTAAGGATTACTGGCCCGCCTGGTATCTTCTCTGAACATGATACTTCTGCTCCTTCACTAATACCAAACCGTAATGCCTGAGCTCGAACTACATCATCCTCTATAGACTTAATCTTAAACTCATCTCCTCGCTTTACTTCTGCTAAAGTCATCTTAACCCCTCCTGATTATTGATAATCTTTATCATCAAAGTCCAAAAATAAAAATCATTCTCACTAGCCACTTACTTTATTATTATAATAGGTTTAATCTAAAAAGTCAATGTTGATCTCTGAACTATTATAATTTTCTCAATATTCTACTTGAAAATCATTATCAACACCTAATAAAAAATAATTCTACCACCCATACATATCTAACTTCTTATAAATACAAGACCAAGATCGCCTAGCAAATAGAATAGGAACCCGCTTCTCTTTAGCCTCTGATTTTACCGCTTGACATAGATTATGACCTATGTAATCAGTTAAGACCAAGACTAAATCAATTCCGCAGGCTAAATTACAGTTTTGACACTTCCGCCCCGAAATATGTTTCACACAAGTAAAACCACAGTTAGATAAACGTTCTGGAATCTTACCTAATTGATCACCACCCACAATTAATATAGACATCTACTATCACCTCTAACTTTAAGCATAATGATTGAAAATGTTTATCATTCTCAATCATTATGCTAGCACAAACTTCAAATTAAATCAAGGTAATCAACAGAATTTTTATGCTTATTTCACCTTAGTTAGCTAGTCCAATATCGATTCGATCATCATTACTTACTTTAGTCTCCAGTCCAACCGGGGTGCCATTCTTCTCGATTTCTACCTTCTCTAAATCACTATTAGAGAGCGGATAATTAATGTAATCTAATATCTCTTTAAGACTTAATTCTTCCTCACGGTAGGTAATCTGATCGCCTGACTCAACCTTGTCCTGTAGTGACGCCTCTTCCCCATTCTTAAGTAACTTACTTCCTGCTGCACTAATCTCCAGTGGTCGACTATTGATGATGATCTCTAATGTAGAATCTTCTACTGTACAATCTAAGACATCGCCAATTGTCAACTCTTCTACCGTTGACCCAAACCACTCAAATTCCAATTCATCTCCATTACTAATCTCGCTCTCTAAATCTACCCGTTGATCATTTAACTTAAGCTGATAATTACTTAAGACCTCTCGTCGATTCTCTCCATTGATAGTATACTCAATTATCTCTTCTTGTAACTGACTTAAATCTAGCTCCCATAATTGAGCAATTACATCTCCCACACTATCTACCTCTTGATAAGTAATCTTGGCTCGATCATAAAGCGGTGTGTCGAGCTCCACAAGCTGTCCATCTAAGTAATACTGTGGCTTTAAAGTAACCTCTTCTCCATTAACAACTATCTCTTTCTCCACTAAATCAGGGACTACATCAGCCACTACACCTGAACCTTCTTGACCTTGCTGACCAAATTCGACTTCTAGCTGATCGCCATTACTTAGAGGCGTATCCAAATTAGCCTGACTACCGTTTAATCTTACTTCCCCAGCTGTTCCCGGTTCGCCTGGAATTACCTTAATCTCATCCTCAACTTCGACAGTCAAAGCTAAGCCGAGATTAGGTTCTAACTCCTTAAAGTCGATCTCAGCTGCTAATAGAGCATCAGAAACCTGAGGTTCTTCTAGAGTAAAGAGATGAATTAAATCATCATTGACCGTTACATCTAAGAAGTTAGCCTGATTAGAGTTTAAGTAGGTACTAACTCCAATTCCGAGCGGTGTAATACCTTGAGTAATACTTAATTGCTCAATCTCTCCGGTAAGATGATTAGAGTCCTGTTGATTCTTAATTCCAATTCGATTCACCGGCAACTCTAAAGCTTGAGCTAACTTCTCCTTAAGTAAAGGTGTTAAACTACCGCCGCCAAAACAGATTACTGCCTGCGGAGGTGTCTGATTAAGCTCTATAATCTTATCACCAATTAAACCGGCTAACTCTTCTACTTTTGGCTCTATCTTACCTAAGATATCTTCTGTAGGCACCTCAACCTCTTGGTCTAGAATATCCTTAATCATAAAAGATTCCTCATCAGTTAGATTACGCTTAATCTCTTCGGCTGTATGGTAATCTAACATATAATCATTACAGATTACATCAGTAATCTCATCACCAGCTACCGGAGCCATCGCATAACCAATAATCGTACCCTCTTTAGTTACAGCAATATCGGAAGTCCCTGCGCCAATATCAACTAAAGCTAAATTAAAATCATGCATCTGCTGAGGAATGAGTAGATTCGAAGCAGCAATTGGCTCTAAAGTAAGGTGTTCTACTTCTAAATCAGAATCTCTAATTACAGTCAGTAAAGAATCCACTACAACTCGCGGTAAGAAGGTAGCTACTACCTCAGTCTGAGCTTCTGTACCACGCTGTCCAGCTAACTGATTTATCTCCATGCCATCTAAGTAGTTATGCATCACACTATAACCGACGAAGTGATAACCTACTGCCGAATCAATATCATTGCCCGAAGCTAACTCTTCTTGGGCATCCTGGACGGCGCTAAACTCTAAAGTTCTAATATCGCTAGCAGTAATCTCTTTATTATTATTAAACTGCAACTTAGCTGCACCCTCCACAGTCTTTAAGGCTCGTCCAGCTGCTGCA